>JAKBPM010000035.1 GCA_021829515.1 Nitrospirota bacterium
ATTGGAGTCACCCATGGCAATGGGGCTTCGTTTCATTGCAGGAAGAACTGAGTATCTGGGATTTTCCAGCCAGGGGAACGGTGTCAATAGCTGGACATATGCAGGCATTGATGCTCCCATCAATAACCATGCAGATATCCAGGTGGATGCTGGCGATACATCTATTGGAAGAACCGGATTATACGGTCATCTATTCTACAACCCGGGGGACCTTACACTAGACATACAAGGCGTGGATAACATGATCTGGGGAGACTTCGGACAAGCGATCCAGATGAATGGCAGTGAAAGCGGTATTAGTCTTTATGCCAATCTTAAAATAAGCCAACGGCTCTCTCTGGGAGGCAACTACTGGTATTACAATTACACCCTCAACAACGGCACACTGCCCTACGGGAACCTTCATAACTCTTTTTTGTATATGGACTTCCAGCTTACAGAGGACCCTGCTACAGACATTATCGTTGGATACGATGACTGGACCGTGATGGCAAGCTCACCCGCTGTGGCGGCGCTTGTTCCCGAAATCATGCGCCAGCAATACTTGCTCCTGGCCCTCAATGGGGAAAAGCAGTATGCAAATGGGCTGGTTTTCAATGGACAGTTGGGCGGGTACAACGATTTCTATAGCCATGTTACATCGTTCGAAGCCACAGCAGGAATCCGGTATCCCATTTCAATGCACTGGTCCTTTTATGGGAATGCCGTTTACTTCGATGAATCCACTCTCTACTCCGGACCTTCAGAAGAACTGATGCTGGGGATAAACTTCCTGTTTTGAGAAAGGATTGAAATAATGTTTCAAAACATATTGCTCGGAAAAAGAATCACAGCATGCCTCCTCTTGATTGGAACCATTGTTATGGGGGGATGCAAAACAACTCCCTACCAAAACTCGGAGCCAATCGAGCACATGTCTGTTTTGATTCTCCCATTTAAGAACCTGACATCAACTCCTGAAGCGGGCAAGACAATCTCCGCCCTTTTTATTTCTTCCATAACCCTTCACCATGTCATGTATCTGTCTTCCGCAAGTAACGGAACAATGAAAGATATTCAAAAGATGACAGAAAGTGGCACTTTACCCAATAGCATTCTTCAACCTCTGGCAAAAGAACATATTGATGCCGTCCTATTTGGAAATGTAACGGAGTATGAGTATAGATCAGGTCTCTCCACAGAGCCTGTTGTCGGATTCACATGGAAGATGATCTCGACAAAAACGGGAAGAACCGTTTGGACAGGTGCAGTGAGTCAAATAGACACTTGCTTCTGGTTTTGTCACGATACTCTATCCGAATTTGGGAAAGAACTGGTCGATGCAGCAGTCGATAAGCGCTTGTCTGATGATTACCAATATCAATCCAGACAAGATTATTTCAATCGTTCCGATTAAAAAATGAAAAGAGGAGATGATGCTTCTGTAAAAAGAACGATCTCCTCAAAAAGAGCTTCCCGATATCCCCGGCAAGACAGCCCGACAAGGAAATCATCCTCTTGAAAAAAGGTCCTCCGGTCTGAAAGAATGGTTATGATGGACGATTCGATTTGATCCGTCAGAGGACGTCCGGAGGGTTGAGGCTGATGAGTCATGAAATGGACTTATGGAAAGAAGGATCCCTTCCTCTTTTTACAAATCAACAAGGGGAAGAGGCTCCACTCCATTTCATTCTCGATCAGACAGGAGACTACCTTTTCACAAAAGATCTTGATGCTCGCTATACCTATGCAAAGATCGAAGGTGAAGAGATCAATGACATCGACTCCACCGGAAAAAACAGAATAGACTGGTCTGTCAATCCTCCTCCTTACGATCAAAAAGAGGAGATAACCGGTCTGTGCAGGATATCGACCGGGATATCCCCCAGATGAAAGAACCGGTCGAAGAAGCAAGGATTTTCTCCTCTTTCTACCGGGCCCTTTCTGAAGCCACCAGAATCCTCCATCAGCCCTCAGACCATATTTCACCTCAAGAGATCCTGTCAGAGCTCACAAAGTCACTTTCAGATATCCTGTTTCCATCCTTCTTTTGTATCGGGCAAATTCCGTCGGGAGCCACGGACGTCGAAATTCTCTCCGCGGCTGGGCCTTTCCTGGAATGGATGAACGGCGTCATCCTCTCTTCCGATCCCCAAAAGCCGGGAGGGAAAGGCCCTGCCGGGGAAGCTATCCGCACATCCCTTCCCCAGGCATGGCTTCTTTCCGATCCTCGCACTCCAGATGAAATGAAAAAAAGAGGACAAGAGTTCCATGTCGCCGGAAATCTTGCCGTGACATCATCCAGAAGAGATGGTGAGACAATCCTCCTCCTCGCCTACTTTAATGATGAGTCGATGATCTCCCCGGCAACAGCCGAACTTTTCCTGAGGATCGCCGATGAAGTCTCCGGACTTTTAGACAGAAAAAAGGACAGACTCATCGCAATCGGGCTCGAGCAGGCCAGGGAAACCCAGCGCATTGTCCTGAAAGAGTTCCTGTCGGCCAAGACAGAAGAAGAGATCTACCGGATCCTTTCATCCGTTGTGAGCCGGGGAACCAAAGCCCTTGCCGTTGAAGTCCTCCTACCCGGAGAAGACTGTTTTATCCGATACTCCATCGAAGGGCCCCTTGCAGAAGCCATCCAAACACTTCCCCCTCCTCCCTTTTCGGTCCCTCAAGGAAGCTCCAGAATCCCTACACCGACAAGAATCTGGGACCTGAAAAAACCGCTTCTCTTCAAAAATCTCCCGAACGATCCCGATCTTCCGGGCTATTTTCAGATTGAGCCATTCAGGGATATTGAAGTGGTGGCAGGCTTCCCGTTGAACGGACGCTCGCCGGAAGATCCCCTGCTGGGAGTCTTCCTGATTCTCGGTCAAAAAAGGAATGGACTTGATGATCCAATGGTCTTTGAAAGCATCGCCGACACTGCCGACATTGCAGCGAGATCCATCGTCCGCTTGAGGACAGAAAAAAAGCTCGACTCAGTCACCCGCCTCTACAAGTCTCTTACAGCCATACATGCCCTCGTGCTCAGAAAACCAGGTGAAAGGGAACTTTTTTCGGAAACAGTCAACACATTGATTGATCATAGCGGATTTATCGCTTCAGGTTTCTATTTCCCGGATGAAAACAATCAATATCTTGACCTCGAGGTCTACAAAATCATCGACCCGTCCGGGCTGACCGGGAGACATCCAACCCGTTTTTCCCTTGACCCGAACTCTCCCGATATCAGGACCGTGACCGTAAGGGCTTATATCACGGGAACCCCCGTGATTGAGAACGACCTCATCAACGCCTATAAGAAGGTCGGACTCTTACCCCGTGGGGAAACCTATGACAGTCTTGCATTCCGCTCTGTCGGGATCTTTCCCGTCTTCCGGAACAATCGGTGCATCGGTGTTTTTGCAGTCGTTTCCGCTGAAAAAGACTTTTTTTCTTCCGATATATCAAAGCTTCTGAAAGAGGTGGCCGACATTATCTCTCTCACTCTTGACGCCATCGAAACGGAACAGAAACAGATTCAAGCAGAACAGCGTCTGATGAGAAAGACAGCTCTTTATAACGCGCTTCAGAAACTCAGCTCCCTTGCCGCATCCAACACCAACGAAGAGAATCTGCTCAAGGGAAGCTGTTCCATTTTCATGGGCCAGCCGAATATCACCTCCGTTATTGTATGGTCGGTTGACCGGGAAGCCAATGGGATCCGCCCTCGTTTCTTCGAAGCCAATAATCCTGAACTCATTGGAAAAATTTGCTCGATGCTTTTTCTGTCGGCCGATAAATCCCAGCCCCAGTTTCGTTATCCGATCCTTGAGGTCACGCTTCAAAACGGACTGACCGGAGTAGCCAATAATCTTCCCAAAATGGCGGAAGAAATCGGCGAACCCCATAGCCTTGACGCCGTCCTCCGGATGGATGTCCACTCCGCCATCACCGTGCCTATCCGCCGGGAAGGAAAAATCACATACATACTCAATGTGAACATAGGGATTCCCGACTACTTTGACGAAGATCTGGTATCCCTTGCTCATGAGGCCGGAGAAATCCTGACAGGTGCCCTCGACTCCATTGACACCGAGATGAAAAGGATTGAAGCGGAACAGCGACTGACCACCCTGATCGAAAACATCCCCGAAGCCATCATTTTTAAAGATGGAGAAGGGCGATGGAAGTCCGTCAATCAAGCCGGTCTTCGCATGTTTGGACTTGAAGGGAATCATCTGTGGAACGACAGGACGAACAAGGAACTTGCCATTCTCCAGCCCGATCTTGCCTCAGTCTTTAACGATTGCGAAATCTCGGATAACGCGGCATGGAAAAACCTTGGCGCCTCGAATACGGTCGAAACCCTCGATGACAAAAAAGGAAATGTCATCATTCTGGAAGTGACCAAAATCCCTCTTTTCTCTCCTGACGGAAGCCGGAAGGGGCTGGTCATATCGGCTCAGAACATCACCCAACGAAAAAAAAATGAAATCCGTATCGAACACATGGCAACACATGATCCTCTCACAGATTTGCCCAACCGGAGAGTCTTCCTCGACAGGATCGAACAGACCCTGATCCGATACCAGGAAACAAAAGAGTCATTTGCGGTCGGGATTCTGGATCTTGACGGATTCAACGAGGTGAACAATCGACTGGGACACCCCATGGGAGATGAACTTCTGATCCATGTGGGAAAAAGGATTGAGTCCCTTCTTCGCAAAGATGATACGCTGGTCCGCCTCGGAGGGGATGAGTTCGGACTCATCCTGACCGGATTAAAAACTGAAAAGAGTGATCAGGAGATTTTTGGAAAAATTATAGAAGCTCTTCTCAAACCGTTCACACTGGGGGATCAATCCTCTGAACCGGTCAGGATTTCAGGAAGTTTGGGGCTGGCGGTCACACCCCCTGAGCACGATGGCGTCACCGCCTTGATCGCCCATGCGGATCTGGCACTCTATAGCGTCAAGCATCAGGGGAAAAACGGCTGGGCAATCTTCGAGCAAGTCATGGAAGAAACCCTGATCGAGGAGCATCGCATAAGGTCCGAGTTTTCAAGAGCCATCGAGAATAAAGAGCTTTGTCTCTACTACCAGCCTCAAGTCAACATGGAAAAGGGGATCATCCTCGGCGTTGAATCCCTCCTTCGATGGAAACATCCAAAGAAAGGTCTTCTTCTTCCGGAATCCTTTATCAAAGTGATCGAAAAAAGTGACCTCATCATTCCGCTTGGCCGATGGGTCCTCAAAACGGCCATCAGGCAGCAGGATGAGTGGAGACAGCAGGGGATCAACCTTCGCATCAGCATCAATATTGGAGCCAGGCACTTTTTATCCGGTGACTTCATCGGAACACTGGCCGATGTCATCGGATCTGCCGACAGCTCCATTCGGCCAGAGATCGGGATAGAAGTGACAGAAACAGAGGCGCTTCGTGATCTGGCACACGCCGAAGAACAAATCAGACTCTGCCGAAAGCTTGGAGTTTCCGTCGGCCTCGACGACTTTGGGACAGGACAGGCTTCCCTGACATCCCTCCAGCAGCTTGATGTCAGGGAGGTCAAGATCGATGTCGGATTTGTCCAGAAGATGATGGAAAGTCCGAAGGATCTGGCCATTGTTTCAACTCTTTCCACTGCGGCTCACATGATGCTGATCAATGTGATTGCAGAAGGAGTTGAAACAGAAGAGGAAGGAAAAACCCTTATAGCCCTGGGTTGTCCGGTGGCCCAGGGATTTGGCATCGCTCCCCCGATGGCTCATGAAGAGATTCCCGAATGGATTTCGAAGTGGCGCCCGTTCGACTCCTGGACTCAGTTATCACAAAGAAAAGACTCCTCCCCCATGGAAGGAGCGCTTGTGCTGGTCATCGACCACTCATTGGCGGCCTTTCAAAAAGGAGTCCTGACCACCCTGGACTCAATGGAAGCCCCAAGGGAAGAATGGATCAACTCCCATGCCTGCTTACCGGGTCAATGGATCGATAACGCCGGGAAAAGCCAGTTTAGAAACTTGCCGTTATTTGAGGAATTCAAAAGGATCCATGAGGAGCTTCATCATCAGGCGCGAACAGCGTTTATGGCCCGAGACAGAAACGATGTCCAAACACTCTGGAACCTCAAGATCGGATTGGAAAAAAACACTAACACCCTGCGGGAGCTTCTGAAAAATCTTCAATCCGGATAACTCTCAAAAACATGGATACGTCAAGTCAGATCCCGACACACCAAGAATCCATAAACCACCCTATTGGCTCATGTGTCCCGTTTTGACAAAAATGGTACATCCCGCTACGGAAAAAGGATTGTGACGACTCAAATGGGGGCTCCTGTACCAGCTCCCCTCGGGATAGCGTCCGTGCTCATCTTCGAAAACACCTGATACAACAAGGACCTCCTCACCACCAAAATGCCTGTGGGGTTGGAAAACCGTTCCCGGGTCCCATCGAACGAGCGCGGTATTTTCCCCTCCAGAAGAGAAAAGGGGCATGACACTCAGCCCGGAAACCAACCCTGGTACCCAGTTGGCTTTCTCTGTCTCAATCAATCCCGGCTTTCGCACAAGCCCTTCAGGGATTCTCTTTTTGACAAAAAAAAGAACTTCATCATCCACCGCGTTCAAGACAAAAGGAGTCGCCCCTTGAGGAATCAAAAGATAGGAACCCTTCGAAAAAAGCGTCTTCCCGGAAAGGAGAGTCCCTGACATCAAAAAGATTTCAAGGTCTCCAGACGAGAAAAATCGCCATGATCCTCCTCGTCCCAGGGCGATCAAAAAACTTTCATTCCCGTCCGCCCTCGACTCAAGCATGCAGACTCTCGCTCCGGACTCTTCAATCCATTTAGCATTTCCGGGCGAAACGACCGCTAGATGGGAGATATCCTCATTGACCAACTGTTCCAATGAACCTCCTTGATCCAATTCAATCCGGTCCAAAGAACCAATCCCGGATTTCTCCAAAACGACCCGGGAAACAGAGTATTCAAAACAAACCGGCACAAACCAGTACATTGACAATCAGAGATATCTTCGAGAACATGTACTCCTTTCTTACCTCCAGAATGGATTTCAAAATCAGCAGGGACAATCACCTGACGATGTCTTTTCAAAAAAAAGATTCACAACCCCATAAAGTCAAAAACACCCTCATGGCCTTACCACCAATCCAAAAATACCAAACAGGTCCATTCCAATGCCAGCGATACTCTTAACCGCCGGAGGATTCCTGCTGATCCTCGGCGGCAGTATCCTTTTTTCCCATTCGGCAGAAGCACTGACCCAAAAGCTTTTCAGGAACCATTCCCTGGGCCGCCGCATACTGGGGAATATGTCCCTTTCCATTCCCGAGTTGATCCTGCCTCTCTTCTCTTTTCTAGGCGGATCAGGAGAGGGAAGAAAAGATGCCGGGATTGGAGCCATTCTGGGCGCCCCGCTTCTTCTTATCGCCATACTTTGGCCCATGACCCTGTTTTTCACCCGAAAATCGCCTATTCCCTCTTCAGAGAAGAGGCAGTTATCCAGGGAAGCTCCCATTCTGGCAGCAGGACTCTCTCTGGCTCTTCTGGCGGGATCCTTTCCATCCCACACCCTTCATATGAGCATTGGCATCTTCCTCCTGATGCTCTACCCGGCCATTCTTTTCGGAATCAAAGGAGAGGAGCTCCCTGACGACAGTAGCAACACTGAAGACCATCCGGCATTTATCAGGACAGCTCTTATGTTTCTGTCGGGTGTCGCACTCCTTCTCATCGGCCCGGTCCTCCTGTTGAAGGGAATCCTGGGGTTCGGGGGATCCGGAGGAGGTGAAACCGTTTTCATCCTGTCCATCATCCTGTCTTCCCTGTCGACAGAATCTCCTGAAGCATTGTCTCTCTTCATGCTTCTGAAAAAAAGGGACATTCCGGCAGCCTACGCAATCCTCTGGGGGTCGATCCACTTTCAGCTGACGGTCTCCCTTGCGACCGGACTGATCCTCTCTCCCTGGATCATTCAGGAAAGGCACATTGCTGCAGGGGCCGTTCTGATTCTGGCACTGCTGCTCTCAACCCTCTGGGCACGATCAACCGTGGAAAGGACAAACTGATGGATGAGAAACTCTCCAACGAAGAGAATGCCATTGTCATGGGTTTTGGCAAAACAAGCCTTTATGCCGATTTTGCCTACGAGATGGCACATATGCTCTTGCCACTCTGGATACTTCATTTGGGCGGCACGGCTGTTACCGTTTCGGTGATGGAATCCGTGGCGGAGGTCGCAAGAATGGGGGGAGCCATCAGCACCTCCCGCTTGGGAGAGACAGTAGAAAAACAGGGGTTACTGGTCAGGATAGGCTATGGATTAACCGCCATCGTCACCCCTCTCATGGGAATGGTCTCGGCACCTGGTGCCCTGATTCTTTTAAAATCCGTGTCCTGGTTCGGGAAAGGGCTTCGCGGGCCGGCAAGAGACGCGCTGGTCTCGGAAACCATCCCAAGAGAGTGGCTGTCAAGAGCCTATTCCCGTATTCAGACACTTGACCAGACAGGGGGAATCCTTGGCCCGTTGGTTGCAACAATCCTCACCGGAACAGTCAGCGTGCAAAAACTGTTCTATATGACATCCATCCCGGCGGCATTGTGTTTTTTCTGGGCCGTATCTGCTTCCCGCTTGGCCCAAAAACAGACATCCTCCCTGAAGCAGGAAGGCAGGGAGAAGACCTCCCCAAAACATTTTTCCACAAATCTTCTGTACAGAGGCAAGAAAGGATGGATCCCGACCCTCTTGGGGGGAACCCTTTTAAAAATATCGATATTTCCAGCCACACTCCTGATGTTCCGCTTTAATGAACAAAGTGGCCTGTCCATCCTGATGGGAGTCGGATTCATTCTTTCAAGCGTTGTCCATGTCGCATCCGGACTCTTTTTATCCTTCAAGCCCATCACTCCTGAAAAACGCCTTGACCTTTTGCCTGGACCGGTCATCCTGTCACTCGCAATCACGCTCCTTCTGAGTCCATCCGGAGGAACAACAGCCTATATGATCGGAATGTCCCTATGGGGCGCAGGAGAACTCTGGACAACGATAGCGGTCAAGACCCGGATTGCCTCGCAACTGGGACCGGATCAGAAAAGCAAGGGATTTTCCCAACTTGAAATTTTCACCACAACAGGGATGCTTCTGTTTCAGCCGGCCGCAGCATGGGCATGGGAACATGGACATAGTCTCGATGTTCTCGGAGTAACGCTCGTCCTCATAGCAACAGGAACCCTTCTGATGCTCAGAACAAAAGCCATCCCGCAGGATTCTCCGCTCAGAGGGTAAAAAAACAACGATCAGTATCCAAGTGACGTTGGCTGATAATGCGGAGGACCAACCCCTCCCTCATCTCCACCAGAGTGGGGAGATCTCCCGCCACCACCAGGCGGGAGACCCCCAGACGGGCCGGACGGCAACATCTGATGAAGCCCCCCATTTCCCGTTCCCGAACCTGCCTCCATGGAATGGGCCATATAAAGGAGCCCAATCCATATGACCAGAAGCCCCCACAGGATCTTTTTCCCTCCCATATCATCGAACGAGTTCAAGTGTTTTCTCCTGACCCTTCAGCTCTGAGAGGTTAAAGTCCCAAAAAACTCATGATCTGAGCGACATGGCCATCCACCTTCACCTTTGGATAGATCTTTCTGATCGTTCCGTCGGCACCAATCACTACGGTTGTTCGTTCAATACCAATCGATTTCCGTCCATACATGTTCTTCTCTTTCAAAACTCCATAGGCCGTACAGATCGCACCGTCAGGATCTGAAAGAAGGGGAAAATTCAGATCATATTTCTTGACAAACTTTCCATGGCTTTCCAGCGAATCCCTCGAAACACCCAACACCACGACTCCGGCCCGCTTTAAGGGCTCGAAGGCGTCCCGAAAATCACAAGCTTCCCGAGTGCAACCAGGCGTATCGTCCTTGGGGTAG
>JAKBPM010000036.1 GCA_021829515.1 Nitrospirota bacterium
TTGTTCGACACTTGAAAAAGCTGGAATTTTTCTGGACGGAGTGGTCCATAGCATTGCTTTTGCCCTTAGGGAAGAGCTAGATGGACATTTTGTCGATACCAGCCGGAAGGGTTATCTTTTGGCACAAGAGATCAGTGCTTTTTCCCTTGTGGCTCTTTCAAAGGCGCTTCTTCCTCGCATGAATGACGGAGGAGCCATTGTTGCAATGACCTATCTGGGCTCCGAACGTGTGGTTCCTCACTACAATGTCATGGGAGTGGCAAAGGCTGCCCTTGAATCGGCTGTTCGTTATCTGGCCTATGATCTGGGTGGTCGAAAAATCCGCGTCAACTCACTGTCGGCCGGACCGGTTAAAACCGCTTCAGGTCGTGCGATCAAAGGGTTTGGAGATATGGTGAAGACCGTTTCCGAACAGTCGGCGATCAAGGAGCAACTGACCGTTTCTGAGGTTGCAGATGTTGCGGTTTCTCTTTTGTCACCTTATTTCAGGGGTGTTACAGGGGAGCTGATTCATGTCGACATGGGGTATCACGCTTTAGGAATGGTTTTGCCGGGTTCATCTCCCGCCTAGACATCATCACCAATCAGCGTTCTGCTTATCGTCGAACTCTTCTTTCTTGAACAATCGAGGGAGGGTTCGACGATTCACTTTCTGGCAATTTCCATTTGTGTTTTCTGTCTAACGAGTCTCCTGTTCCAATCGTAAGATCTATTTATTGTAATATTTTTATATTTTTTAAATCTTTTAAATGCTTATTTTGAGTTATTCGATTTGATCGGATTGGTCTTGGGGAGTAGTATGGATTTCAGCTCTTCTTCATTAACAAAGAATCTTATTTACGGGAGGGAATCATGACGGAGCCAGTAGTGTTTCGAATGGGCATTCCGGTTCTGGATCATTCGGGAAAACAGGTTGGAACCCTGGAGCAGCTTGTTTTTCACGAAACCCAAAAAAAAATTGTGGAGCTTGTTGTCCGTGAACTATCCGGGCTCCGGCGCTTGCCCATGGATTTGGTGTCCGAGATCTCCCCATCATCGATTCATCTTAAAAAGTCGATGAATTCAGATGGGCTCTCGAAATGGCCCATTTTTCACCCGGAAGACTATGAGGAGGTTCCATCATGGTTTTTTCCTCCAGGTGCCCATATTGAGATCGGAGCGCTTGTTACGCTTAAGCCCTGCGATTTGAGGGAACTGGGAGAAGATCATGCGATGAGCCGTCGGGACTTCATGGCAAAATCAACGGTTGTCGTGGCATCAATGATCGGTGTCAGTCTTGTTGTTCCCATAGGTGGGTATATCCTGACTGCAACCCAAACAAAAGTGGTAGATCATTGGATTGACCTTGGAATCAATCTGAACGCACTTCCTACGGATACGCCCATTTCACATCCATTTTTTGGAACTTCAGTGAGTGGGTGGATGAAGGTTCCTGTTTCCAGATCCGTCTGGCTGATCCATCATTCCAATCCCAATGCTCCGGATTCCAAATCGGAAGACCAGATCAAGGGGATGGATTCTCCTCTGGAACTCAAAAACTCTGATCCCAGAATTACCGTTCTTTCTCCTGTTTGCCCCCATCTTGGCTGTGCTCCCCAGTGGACGCCAGAACAGAAAGAATTTATTTGTCCATGCCATCACTCCATCTATCAGCTCAATGGAAACCGTGTTTCCGGTCCGGCTCCAAGACCTATGGATTCTTTGCCCGTTAGGGTTTCCAAAGATGGGGCGATATCGATTGTTTATGAGCAGTTTGTTGTCGGGATTCCTAAAAAGGTCAGATTGTCCTGACTTGATGCCACGGTAGTCTTGTCCAAAATCCTTTTAAAAATAGGAGGGTTCTTTCATGCATCCTTCCCGTCCGAACCGTTTGGTTGAGTACCTGGATGAACGGATCAGAGTTCGCTCCCTGATGCAGTTTCTTCTGGCAGAGCCTATGCCGGGAGGCGCAAGATGGGCTTATATTTTTGGAAGCATGGTCCTTTTCTCCCTGATCATACAGTTTGTGACAGGTGTCATGCTGGCCTTTGACTATGGTGGGACTCCCGATCATGCCTGGGACAGTGTCAACTATATCGATCACCTGAAATATGGAACGCTTCCGGTTGGACGATTGATCAGAGGATTCCATTACTGGGGAGCATCGGTCATGGTTATTCTGGTGGGAATCCACCTCCTTCAGGTTTTTATCTGGGGGGCCTACAAGCGACCAAGAGAAGTCATGTGGCTTGTTGGTGTCGTTTTACTGGCACTGACGATGGTAGCCGCTTTTACCGGCTACCTTCTGCCTTGGGACGAGCGAGCTTATTGGGGAACGATTGTCGGAACAAACATGATGGGGATCATTCCGGTTGTTGGTCCCGTAATCAAAAGTGCCATCCGGGGAGGAACCGGCTTGGGAGCCTTGACCCTGTCGCATTTTTTTGCCATCCATACGATGGTTCTCCCATCTCTCTTCATCGGCTTTTTCGCTTTGCACATGGTTATTTTTCGCCGGGTCGGCCCTGCGGGGCCATTCCGGGGATCTCCATCCGAGCTTGAAGAGAAAAAAGAGTATTTTTATCCAAGACAGGTGTTGATGGATTCTCTCGGAATGCTTTTTATCTTTATCCTGGTCGCCACGCTCGCTGTTCTTTTTCCTCCGGGACTGGAAGCGATGGCCAATCCTGCGAACTCCAGTTACTCGCCGACCCCTGCATGGTATTTTGACTGGATTTTTGAGCTTTTAAAAATGATTCGCCCTGAAATTGCAGGTGTTTTGGGAGTCCCACTGATCGTCGGGATTCTTCTGGTGGTTTGGCCATTTTTTGATAAAAGCCCCGAACGCTCTCCTTACAAGAGACCGGTCGTTGTTTCAACCATTCTTTTAAGTCTTGGGCTGATCATTGTCCTGTCGTTGGAGGCAGAAGCAGGATACAAGCCCATGGTGGCACTTGACAGAACTGCCATGGCTCGGGGGAAAATCGTTTTTGACCATAGTGGCTGCATGGGGTGCCATATGGTCGACGGAAAAGGGGGAAAGGTTGGCCCGGACCTTTCGGAAGAGGGGCTTGTTGGCCATTCGGAACATTGGCTCAAAGTCCAGTTTGTCAATTCGAAGGCCCACTTCCCTCAATCCCCGATGCCGGATTTTACGTTTTTGAAGCCGGAACAGATTCATGATCTGGCGCAGTATGTTTCGTCTCTTGGAAGAGCCGGATGGCCTGATCCTACCGCTCCGACTCCTTAAGGGCCCGAATGATGGATGTTGCCCTCTGCTTTTCTGGCATCCCCGAGAAGTAGAGCCGGTTGTTGATCAGAGTCGATGGGACCATCTGGATCTGGTGTTCTTCCCGAAGGCTGGCGCCTTCTGGAGATTCGATATCCACTTCTGTGTATTCGATGTCCTGATCATCGGACAGTAGCTCCCAGAACCGTTTCACGGGGGGGCAAGTCGGGCACCAAGTTGCGGTGAGAAGAATGACTTTGACCATGGTTCCTCCAAAATCTGTATGGTGTTTGTGGGGTGTTTCGATAGTGTACTGGAATGTTCACTCGTTGTCTCAGTATTTTGGAGGTTAAATGCTTGACCATTTGTTTTTGGGTGCCGTTGGCGGCGCAATCTTTGGCTTGTTTTTATCAAGGGTCAATCGGAAAGGATTTTGTTCCGGTGTTGTGTGCCGGATGAATGGAGACCCTAAAGTCTCTATCCCTTGGTATGCAATGATCGGAGCTTTTTTGGGCGCAACATTTAGAGGAGATTAGGCAAGCATGAATGATTTTCCCGTTCCCGTTGGACCGTATCAGACAGCAAGAAAACATGGTGGATTCCTTTTTCTGTCAGGGCAAATTCCTCTTGACCCGAATTCCGGAAATCTTGTTGAGGGTGGTATCTCGTCACAAACAGAAAGAGTGATCCTGAATATCGCTGGTGTATTGAAATCGTATGGTATCGACTGGAAATCTGTTTTGAAGGTCACCGTATATCTGACAGATCTGAACGATTTTGCGGAGATGAACGGCGTGTATTCAAGATTGATCGGAGAGCCTTATCCGGCCCGTTCAACGATCGGTGTCGCTTCTCTGCCAAAATCGGCAAAAGTCGAGATTGAGGTGACCGCGGCATTATCGTGAGGAATTTTTTCGTTGATGGACGAAGTTTGATTCTTATTGATTTTTCAAGACGAATGAACACGGGATGTGGAAGTAGAAGCACTTTTGTGATGAAGGAGGAGCCGTTCCGTGTTTGCTCCTCCAATATCTGTTTCAAAAAAGCGGAGTAGGGCGAACTAAAGGGCTTTTTGGACTTTTCCGCTTCGAATGCAACGGGTGCAGACCTGTAACCGCTTTGCTGCTCCGTTGATCAATGCCCTGACTGGCTGCAGATTGGGACGAAATGCCCTTTTGCTGACCCTATGGGAGTGGCTGATCTGGTTTCCCATGACTTTTGTCTTGCCACATACTGCACATTCTTTGGCCACGATTTTACCTTTCTTTAAACGGGATCCATCCACAAAACCCCTTCATTCTAGAGAGAAAAAGAATCGAAATCAAGTGATTTTGGATGAGACTTGGTGTCTCTGATTTCAGACAACCCGATTGAGAGACTCTTGTCCTTGATCAGGAAGATGAATCTTTCTGATCAAGGACAGAATTGGGCCTTTGCGTATGAGACTCTTTTTACGAATATTTATTATTATGGGTGTAAATGTTTTTAACAAAAACGATTTTTCATTGAAATCCTTGATATTTTTTTATGTTGGACTAGAATGATTGTCAAAATTTTTTCATTCTGAACGTAATGTTCCCTTGTGCGCTTCTTGTTCGTGATGGAAATAGTTTCCTGGTGGTGGCTGTTATTTTATGTCGGGTCTTTTTCCTTTAAAATGAAGGAGATTTCCGGAAGTGGGAGATGCTACGAGCAAGAAGCCCTCAGAATTAGCCGCACATACTCTTCGTCAGCTCAGCCGGGACGGACTACCCCCTACTCCCTGGAATTATGCTGAAGTCTATTTTCAGATGGAAGCCTCTCCGGGTAATGAAGCCCTGTCCGATCTGATCGAGGTTTCTTCCCTTTTTGCCCAGATGGAGGAGGATTCCTGGTCGCTGAGGCAACTCGAAGGCTTAAGCCGGTTGATCCCCAAGGTCCATCTATTGTCAGATACGGAGGTTGGTCGGGAGGTTCATTTTATTTTGAAAGATATCCTGACCCGGAACAGAGGTTTTCTGAAAGAGGTCCTGGAGGATAAGAAACAGTTTCAGAAGACCGTAGTGTTTTTGAATCAAATGGTTTCCCAGATTTCCGGTACGCTGGAAAGTGCTTCTTCCAGGCTTGAAAAAAATGTTGAACGCCTCAATCAGTCCAAATCACTGGAGGAGGCGAGAAAGATTTTTGAAAAGATTACTGACGAGTCGAGAGAACTTCTCTCCACAATCAAAAAAATGGGAGCCGATATCGCCACGGCGAACAAGCAGCTGATGGTTTCATCGATTGAAGCCAATCTCGATCCCCTGACAGGTATCTTGAACCGTAGGGGACTCCAGCGAAAACAGGGAAACTTTGTCGGAATGCCAGTGGTTTTTATGGTGTTTGATGCGGATCATTTCAAGGCGCTCAACGATCAGCACGGACATGCGGCCGGGGATCTTTTTCTCAGGCAAGTGGTGCTATTTGTCTCGAGGCAACTCGAAAATATGAATTTCTCTTTTTGTCGTTGGGGTGGGGATGAGTTTCTTGTTGTCTTTGAAGGTGAGTCATTGGAAACGATTCTCGAAAAAGCGGAAAGCATTCAGAAGAATCTTGACCAAGGGGTTCCTTCTCCCACGATTTTTCTTCCTGGAACAAAAAAAAATCGGGTAACCCTCAGTATCGGTCTTTCCGGTGGTGACTACCGGTACCTTTCTGATTTCGATCGATTCTTTTCATTGGCGGACAAAGCTCTCTATCAAGCGAAGCAAGATGGACGGAATCTTGTTCGGGCCATCCATCTTGATGATTATTCCGGATAGTCCAGAGGGAGATTTTCTTTGAGTGCTTGGTGTCCTGCGTTTTTGGCTTACATGATCCCGGCTGACAGGACGTGCTGACCCCTGCCACCTCTATCTCATCCCTTCCTGATGTTGGACCCAGGCGAGGAGAGCGGCTCTCCAAACTTGGCATCCGGACGGTTCTCGATCTTTTGTACACGCTTCCTTTCCGCTATGAAGACAGAAGAGGTGTCCCCTCGATTGAAAACCTGAGGGAAGGGGAACCGCAGGGATTCCTTGCAACGGTCAGCTCCATCCGCAAAAAAGAGATTCGCAAGCTCAGGGTTCCTGTCATAGAGGCAATCCTTTCAGATGGTTCCGGGTCGATCAAGGCAGTGTGGTTTGGTCAGGAGTACATCCTGAAAGCGCTACCGGAATCTGCGCATGCTTTTTTTTTCGGACGAATCGAATATTCGGAGTTCGATCGTTCCATTGTTGTCAAAAGCCCTGTCTTTGAAAAAGTCGATCCGGGACAAAAAGGCCGTAAAAGCTTTCATGTCAACCGGATTGTACCTGTTTACAGAGAGTCTCTTGGTTTGACATCGTCTTTCTTTCGAAAGCTGATGGGGGAAACGCTCCTCTCACTGTGGGGGAGTGATTTCGATCCTCTTCCCGAAAGTATCCGGAAAAAATATGTATTTGATTCCTGGCTCAAAATGATTGTCGGACTTCATTTTCCTGCTGATATTCCTTCGGGTGGTTCTCTTGAATCCTTGCTTGACCCCTCTTATCCTCCCCGAAAGCGTCTGATCTATGAAGAGTTTTTTCTCCTCGAGTTTTTGATGTTTCAGAAAAAAGCCGATATCCGGGCACAGGGAAGATCCAACCAATACCGGATCGCACCGGAGGATTTCACCCATTTTTCCTCATCTCTGCCCTTTTCTTTGACCAACGCGCAAAAGAAGGTGATGGGAGAGATTTCGGCGGATCTTGAAAAGGGTTACCCGATGAATCGCCTCCTTTTGGGTGATGTGGGATCCGGAAAAACCGTTATTGCGGCTTGGGCACTTTATCTTGCCATCAAATCCGGATTCCAGTGCGCGTTAATGGCTCCAACCGAAATTTTGGCGAAACAGCATGAAAAAACATTGTCCCACCTCTTTTCACCCCTCGGATTGACTCCATCCCTTTTGACCAATAGTGTCAAGGGATCTGAACGGAAAGCCATTGTTTCAGGGGTTCATTCCGGGCAGATCTCCCTTTTGGTGGGAACACAGGCGTTGATTCAGGAAAGTCTGAACTTTTCTTGCCTGGGACTTGTTGTGATCGATGAGCAACATCGTTTTGGTGTTGATCAGAGACGGACCCTGATGGGGAAGGGATCACAGCCGGATACCCTTCTGATGACCGCGACCCCGATTCCCCGATCTCTGGCACTGTCGTATTATGGTGACATGGATCTTTCCATTCTTGATGAAAAACCACCGGGGAGGCTTCCTGTCCAGACAAGAATTTCCCGGTCGGACAACGATTTTTGGGACAGGATCGTCCGTCCGTTTTTGGAGAGGGGGGAGCAGGTATTTGTTGTTTGCCCCCTGATAGAAGAATCAGATGTGATCGAAGCAAAGGATGCGAGTAGCCACTGGGAGTTTTTGTCGACTTATTTTTCACCTGTTGAAGTGGGACTCCTTACGGGGAGGACGCCTTACGAGAGTCGTGAGGAAATGATGTCCCGCTTTCGGTCGGGGGAGATTTTGATGCTTGTTTCCACAACAGTGATTGAGGTAGGTGTTGACATCCCGAATGCCACAGTCATGGTTGTCGAGAGCGCTGAACGCTTTGGACTTGCTCAGCTTCATCAGCTTCGCGGGAGAGTTGGCCGGGGATCATTGCCCGGTTTTTTCTTTCTTCTTCCGGGTGAGGGGGCCAGTGATGAGGCGATTGCCAGGCTTCATGTCCTGGAAGAGTCGGATGACGGATTTCTTGTGGCGGAGGAGGACCTTCGCTCAAGAGGGCCAGGGGAGTTTCTTGGAACTCGCCAGTCCGGAGCGCCGGCCTTTATCTGTGCAGATCTTTTGAGAGATTTTGATACGCTACAATCTGTCCGTATGGATGTCCGAAACTTCCTCCAGGAAGGTGACAGCCAGAGAGCCGATCATCAAAAATGGGTCTGGGCATGGACAACTGTGACCGACTTTATTCGGTCACGATACACAGGAGTTGAAGAATGGATCAGAGTTCGCTGAAAAAAGGATCCCAGATCTCTTCCATGAAAGAGGATTTTTTGAGGGGACTGGGTTTTTCCAGAAGATGGAGCCAGGTCAGTTTGTTCCAGATCTTCCACTTTCCGGAAATTCTGCGAGCCGGAATAGCCATTCGGCAAAATGAGAAAAAACTTGAGGCGGCAACCCATGAACTTGGTGAATTTGTCTATCAGAGAAAAGCTCAGGAATCTCTGGATGAAGGGGAAGTGATTGAATGGGATCTGCTCCGGGGTAGGGTGCTGCTCTTCATGGAAGAGCGGAACCGCTTGCTTCGGAGAGGGGGAAAGAGCGATTTTCCATTCACCGGCTCCGTCGGGGAGAGTAAGGATTCGAATCTGTCGCAATCATCCGGGGGGGAGAAGGAGTGAGTTTATCGAATCATCGCATATGTCTGGTGGATGTCGGGACCAATTCCGTGAGAATGATGGTTGCGGATGTTTCCAACCAGCGAATCTCCAAGGTGATACTGACGGATGGAAAAATTACCCGTCTGGGGGAGGGGCTCCATGATACAGGGATCATTGGTGAAGCTGCGCTTTCCCGTACAGTTGAATTGATTGCCCAATTCTTATCGACTGCGGCTCCGTTCAGACCGGATCTTGTCCGTCTGATCGGGACATCAGCGGTTCGTCAGGCAAGCAATCAGGCTGATGTCCTAAAACGGGTGTTTGAAGCAACGGGGGTTCCGCTTGAAGTGATCGGTGGGGAAACTGAGGCAATTTGGACCTACCACGGTGCATTGGGAAATCTTTTTGATCTGACACCTCCGTATCTGGTAATCGATATTGGTGGAGGATCGACAGAACTCATCTATGGAGAGACCCTTACGGAAAGTTTGAGGGCCTATTCTGTCGAAGTGGGTGTGGTCACTCTCACAGAGAGAATGATTCACTCTGATCCTCCCAAAAAGGAGGAATTGGAGAATGCGAGAAGGGAAGTCAAAAGGTCTTTTGAAGGAGTCATTTCAAAGCTGTTGCCATTTCTGACGTCAAGTGTGACTTGTGTCGGAACCGCTGGAACCGTCACAACCCTGATGGCTTTTTCGATGGGGATGAGTTTATATGACCCGAAAAAGATCCATGGCCATGGCCTTCAGAGATCCCGAATCACCGAACTTGTGAGCAGACTCTCATCCCTGACCCTTTCCGAACGACTCAAGCTTCCGGGAATCGAAAAGGGGCGGGAAGATCTGATCCTTTCCGGAGGGATTATCCTCGATGTCCTGATGGAGCAGCTCAATCTTGCAGGTTTGATTGTTTCTGATTCAGGATTGCGAGAAGGGGCCCTTTTGAAGACAGCGAGTCTGTTAAAATGAACGTGTGTGTCATATCCTCAGCGGGATAGAGCTTTTTCTTCGAGCAGTCGCTGATAGTCGGGAAAGAGGGCAATATTTTCCTGTGATCGCTGCATACCTTCCTGCAAGCACTCAATGGCTTTTTGCCAGTCATTTTGTCCAAGGTGAAACTCGGTCATGACTCTGAAAAATCCCGCTTTTGGTCCATGGTGGGAGATGAACTTTTCTCTTAGAGCATGAATTTCTT
>JAKBPM010000037.1 GCA_021829515.1 Nitrospirota bacterium
CCTACACTTAAGGACCATCCCTGTCAACCCCTCCCCCCCTTGCTTCCCTTCGTTTTTTTCCAGGTCGTTCGGAGGAGGCTAGTTATAGCCTCCTCCCCCCCTTTTGTCAAGGCAACCCCCGAAATCCCCGAAAATCAGGGGATTCCGCTGAGAACACCTTTGACAGAATAGCTCAGGGAGATGAGGGAATCGGGGTATTCTTTTTGCAGAGGAGCACTTTTCTGATCGAAAAGAATAAAACAGGAACAGCCACTCCAAGCATCACCAAAACAATCAGTGCATTTCCAAGATCGAAAGGAAGATTTTTTCCATAAGGAGACAGACCCAAAATTCCTCCTGAAGCAAAGATCACCCCACCCCAAAGAAGAGTCATGGAGCCTGTATGGAGACCGATCGACTGAATTTCTTCCGTATTGAATCTTTTTGTCAGTTTAAGGGATGCTCCGAATACTCCCCCCAGAATCATCAGCATAATCATTGTTCCCAACCCAAAAAGAAGACCTGGCAAAAACCCAAGCCATGCCGATGTCATTCTTGGAGCCGCTGTCGTATAGATAAAGAGCGCAAAAGGACCGAATCCAAAACCCGCAATAAATCCGTGTATCAAGGCCCACTTTGTCGGAATCGCATCAGGCTCTTTATCAGCCCCTTGTTTCGTGTGGGCCTCATGAGCCTCATGGCTCATGGAAAGAACATGGGAATCAGTCTCGACCTCTTGCGGCGATTCATGATGATGCCCGAGAAGATGAAAGTGAATATAACGCTTTTTTCTGATGATGATGATCCCGGCTGTGGCCATGACAATTCCTACAATCAGGTCGGCCCAGGAATTCACAACCTCTTTCAAAAGCCAGCTTGCGAGAAACAGATAGGCAAGCTCAGAGGCAATTGCCCTTTGGATCATAAACGCAAGAGAAAAATAAAACCCTGACTTGACGCCTTTTTTACCGGTTGCATTTCCGATTGCGTAACTGAACGTGATTGGCCATGTATGCTCGTCCGGCAGGAGACCGTGCAATAGCCCGTACCCAAGACTTTCCAAAAGTAGTATGATCATTTTCCTCAACCCATATTGTTTTTAATTGTCTGGAGATGATACCAAATATCAACTAGGATCTCAATCCCGCGAGTCAGGGCTCTTTCATTTTGAATTCGATACTGGCAATCTTCTTGTGATTTTCCATCTGCACCATCCCGCGACCCAATGGAGAAACCATTTTCCAGAACCCATCTTTCTGATGAACGGATAGCCATGAATTCAGTGGATTTTGAGCATGATTTAAATGAGGAACAACAAAAAGCGGCACTCGCACCAGACGGTCCCTCTCTGATTCTTGCAGGCGCAGGGTCGGGGAAAACAAGAGTCCTCACCTATCGCGCGGCCTACCTTCTTTCCAAGGGAGTGCCTTTTCACAGAATCCTTTTGTTGACCTTCACAAAGAAATCGGCAATTGTCATGCAAAATCGTCTCAAAGATCTTCTGGGAGACCATCCCCCCCTGCCCTGGGCGGGCACTTTCCACCATGTGGGTTTTCGATTGATCAGGGAATTCGGGCAAAGGGTTGGACTTGCATCCGCTCTGACCATCATGGACAGGGAAGACCAGCTCGATATGATCAAGGCACTTGTCGATACCGTTGGAACAAAGGACTCTGACTTCCCTCCCGCCTCACTGATTCTCAATATCATGAGCCTTGCCTCCAATAAACTCATGGCACTTGAAGAGCTATTGGGAGACAGGTACCCGCACCTGTTCCGCTATCTTCCCGAACTTGAGGAAATTGCAAGAAGATATTTGGTCAGGAAACAGGACTCAAGGCTATTGGACTACGATGACCTTTTATTATACTGGTACCGTCTTTTGGATGATCCGGAAATTCTCCCTCTCCTTCAGGGACGGTTCCGGTTCATTCTGGTCGATGAATATCAAGACACCAATCCCCTTCAGGCAGCCCTTCTCGATCGGCTTGCCCAAGGGCATCAGCAGCTTTTTGCTGTCGGGGATGACAGTCAGAGCATCTATTCATTCCGGGGAGCGAATGTTGAAAACATGCTCTCCTTTTCAGAACGATATCCCAATGCGGAAGTCTTCCGCCTGGAAACCAATTACCGCTCAACGGTTTCCATTCTGGACATTGCCAATCGCGTCATTCTCCAGAACCAGAGGCAACTTCCAAAAGTACTCCGCTCAGTGCTGGATCAGGGCTCTCTTCCGGAATGCATAACCTTTTACTCTGATATCGACCAGGCACAATACGTCGCCAAGAGGATTTCCCAGAAAGAAGACCGGGGAGAGATGATGGGAGAGGTTTGCGTTCTGTACCGCTCCCATTATCTCTCTCTTTCCATTCAAATCGAACTGGCAAGAAGAAGGATTCCGTTCACATTGACTTCCGGTTTAAGATTTTATGAACAGGCCCATATAAAGGACATTCTTGCGTATTTGCGTCTTGTTTTGAATCCGAGGGACAGCTCGGCTTTTTCAAGGCTTTTGAGGATGATCCCCAAGGTTGGACCAAAAGCCACCGAAAAGATCCTGCAATGGATGGCGACCTGCGATGATCCGGTCGAGGCCCTGTGCTCCCTCCAGGCCGGAAAAGTCTTAACTCCCAAGCTGGTTGCTGGGGTCACCTCATTGGGAGAAAGACTCTCCTCACTTCGCAGAAGCTATATTTCCGGGACCAACTCGCTTGGCTTTCTGGTCCGGGAGATACTCTCCCTCGGCTACAAAAAGGAACTCTACGATATCAGGGAAAATCCCCAGGAAAGAGAAGAAGACCTTGAAGCTTTTGCAAAGCAGCTGGACAATCAGTCCGATCTTGAAACCTTTCTTTCCGAAATCGCTCTCCTGGAATCCTTCGAGGAATCTGCGCTCGAAGGCTCTGTTGTTTCGGACCGGGTTGTCCTGTCGTCCATTCATCAGGCCAAAGGCCTGGAATGGGATACCGTTTTTCTTTTATCGGTCAATGAGGGACTCTTCCCTTCGGAAAAGTCCCTTGAGCGGATGTCGGATATTGAAGAAGAACGAAGGCTTTTTTATGTGGCCGTGACAAGAGCACGAAAAGAGCTGGTCCTGTGTGTACCGAAATCGGCACAAGGAAGGGGGCGATATGCACCTCTCGCCCCATCCCGGTTCCTGCTTGAGGCCGGAAGTGAACGTTTTAGCCATGAAGACTATGAACACTGGTATTCCTGAAACAGTGAGCAAACCGTGTTTTTAGACGCTGTTATGACGGAGAAACTGTAAATGTCTTCCATTGACCGATTTGTCCACCTTCATGTCCACACCCAATATAGCCTTCTGGATGGGGCAAACAAGATCCCTCCACTCATGAAGAAGGTCCGGGAGACCGGCATGCAGGCCGTAGCCATGACCGATCACGGGAATCTCTTCGGAGCCATCGAGTTCTACCAGGCGGCCCGAAAAGAAGGGGTCAAGCCCATTATCGGCTGCGAAGTCTATATTACCCCAAGATCCCGGCATGAACGACGGGAAATACACTTTATGGGCGAAGGCCCCCATCAGGGCCGCAAGATCAATAACGCCTCCTTCCATCTTATCTTGTTGGCTCAAAATGAAGTGGGTTATAAAAATCTTTTAAAAATTGTCTCTCTTTCCCATATCGAGGGATTTTATTTTCGTCCCCGTGTCGACTTTGAGCTTCTCTCCCGGTACCACGAGGGTATTATTGCCCTTTCCGGATGTCTCAAGGGTCAAATTGCCTATATGCTGACACGAGGAGACGATGAAACCGCCTACGCAACAGCGGGCGTTTTTCAGGATATTTTTGGAAAAGAGAATTTTTTTCTGGAAGTCCAGGCCAATGGACTAGACGACCAGATACGCGCAAACAAGGAAATCATCAAAATGGCCAGGGCGATGGATCTGCCTCTGGTGGCCACAAACGATTGCCATTATCTCGAACGGGAAGACTCTACACCGCACGATATTCTCCTGTGCCTCCAGACAGGAAAAACGCTTTCTGAGCCCAACAGGCTTCGTTTTGGCTCGGATGAATTTTACATCAAGACTCCCAGGGAAATGATCGAGTCCTTCAAGGAGCTCCCGGAAGCCATCCAGAACACGCTGAGAGTTGCGGACATGGTCGATCTGAAACTGGACCTTCAGACAACCCATATGCCCGATTACAAGATCGACGCTGGACAGTTTCCGGAGGTATCCGTAAAAGATCTCTTTGTCTCTAAAACACTGGAAGGGCTTGAGGAGCGGTTTTCTGAATCCCGTTTTTCAGATGAAGAAAGAAACGAATACCGAAAACGTCTGGATCTGGAAATAGCCGTCATCGCCAGAATGGGTTATGAAGGCTATTTCATGATCGTCTGGGATTTCATCAAAAAAGCCCGCGAAATGGGAATCCCCGTCGGTCCCGGACGAGGATCCGCTGCAGGCTCCCTGGTCGCCTACTCCCTCCGGATTACCAATATAGATCCAATCCGCTTCGGTCTCCTTTTTGAACGATTTCTGAATCCAGAACGGGTCAGCCTTCCCGATATCGATATTGATTTTTGCATGAACAGACGCGGGGAAGTCATCGACTATGTTGTCAAAAAATATGGTGAAGACCGTGTTTCGATGATCGCAACCTTTGGAACAATGGGTGCCAAAGGCTCTATCAGGGATGTCGGCCGGGTCCTTTCCATGACCTACTCGGAAGTCGACAAAGTGGCCAAAATGATTCCCAATGCCCTGGAGATGACCCTTGAAAAGGCCCTTCAGGAAAATCCCGAATTAAAAACCCTGGTTTCAACCGATCAACGCATACAGGATCTCTTCACCCTGTCCATGAAGCTTGAGGGGATTACCCGCCATAGCTCGATTCACGCGGCAGGCGTGGTCATCTCAAAAGATTCCCTGATGGAACACGTTCCCCTGATGCGGGGAAGCGACGGGGAAATTGTGACTCAATTTACAAAAGATGATGTGGAAAAAGTTGGTCTGGTCAAATTCGACTTTCTCGGGCTGACCACACTGACCCTGATCCAGGATGCAGTCCGGCGGATTCACGACAGGGATCCCTCCTTTTCAATCGAGAGAATTCCTCTCGATGATGCGAAAACATACGAACTCCTGGCTCATGGAAAAACCCTCGGGATATTTCAGCTGGAATCGAGGGGAATGACCGATCTCATTATCAAGATGCAACCCGAAAATTTTGAAGATCTGATCGCACTTCTCGCTCTTTATCGGCCAGGACCGATCAATAGCGGCATGGTCGACGATTTCATAAAAAGAAAGAAAAATCCGAAAGAGATCGTCTATGAGCTCCCTGAGCTCGAGCCTGTTCTGAAAGAAACCTACGGGGTTATCGTCTATCAGGAACAGGTGATGAAAATTGCCAATATTCTCGGAGGATTTTCTCTTGGAGAATCGGACCTCCTGAGACGGGCGATGGGCAAGAAAAAACCTGAAGAGATGGAAAAAATGAAGGACAAGTTTGTCCTTGGGGCCAAGGGGCTGGGATTTCCCGTTAAAAAAGCCGAACAGGTCTTTGACCTCATGGCTTTTTTTGCGGGATACGGATTCAATAAATCCCATAGCGCCGCCTATGCCCTGATTTCCTATCAGACAGCTTACCTCAAGGCTCATTACCCTCTCGAGCTTTGGGCGGCCCTGTTGACGAATGCTCTCGATGACACGGAAAAGATCGGTGTGTTTTTGGTCGGGGCAAAGGATATGGGAATTTCCGTCATGGCTCCGGACATCAACGAAAGCGAATTCGACTTCAGCCTCCGCTCAGGATCCAAGATTCTATTTGGACTTGGGGCTGTGAAAAACGTCGGAAAGCAGGCGGTCGATGCCATTATTGAGATGAGAAACGAATCAGGGCCATTCAAGGACTTTCCCGACTTTATCAGGAGAATCGAAGGGAAAAAGGTCAACCGTCGAGTCGTAGAGGCACTGATACGATCCGGTGCCTTTCGCTCCCTTGGAATCAAAAGGTCCATCGCCATGGAAGCACTTGACCCGCTCCTTGAGTGGGCAGAAAAAGCCAAACAGAGCAAAAAGTCTCCAATGGTCAGCCTTTTCAAGGAGTTTTCTGTCGATCCCGAAACACCTCCACCGCTCCCGGAACTTCCGGAATGGGATGAAAGAACCCTTCTGAAAGAGGAGCGGGAGGCGCTTGGCTTCTACCTGACATCACACCCCATGGCCAATTATGGAGATCTGATCCAGAAGCTTTCGACAAAAACGACCGGAGAGATTGACTCCATAGCGGAAGGATCAATGATTGGCGTTTTTGGAGTCGTCTCTTCTCTCAAGATCATCCGTACAAAAAAAGGTGACAGGATGGCCCAATGTCTTCTGATTGACCTTGAAGGGTCGATTGAGGTCGTCCTTTTTCCGGATATTTTTCAGGGAATAGAGTCCCGTCTCGATGCCGACATCCCTCTTCTGGTTTCAGGCAGCCTTGAAAGAAATGATTTTGGGACGAAGATTCGGGCAACCAGGGTCGATACTCTCGATGACATTATGAAAAATCTCTATAGCGCGGTCATTCTTCGTCTGCAGAGTGACGGACTTTCGACCCAGGACATGATTGATATGAAAAACCTTGTCGATCGATTTCCCGGAAAAACACCGGCAATCGTTGAAATCGACATCATGACGGAACCGGCATCTTCCTGCTGGCTTGCCGGAAAAAAACTACAGTTGAACCCGACAGATGAATTCATTCGATCCGTTACAGACCGGTTCGGCGAGGGAGCAGCAACCCGGCTGGAGGCACTACCAAAGGAGTTGAGCGATTTCATGATCCAAAAACGCCGTGAAGAAGGGCGATCCTTCCAGGCTTCCTGATGCATGGCCTTCCCCGGAGCTGTTTACGAAGCATCCTTCCGGGAACCATCCTTGTAAGGGCCCATTTTCCGGAATTTTTCATAGCGGTCATTCAGCAATTCATCGGTTGACTTTTGCGAAAGGATCTCGAAATCCCTTGCAAGAATCAACTTGATTTTTGAAACAACCATTGAAAAGTCTTTCTGGACTCCTCCTGGTGGTTCCTCGACCATTCCATCAACGACCTTCAGACGCAAAAGGTCGCTGGCTGTGATATTAAGGCTCTGGGCCGCCTCGGGTGCGCGTCCGGCATCTTCCCAAAGGATAGCTGCACAGGCTTCAGGAGAGATCACGGAATAGATAGAGTTTTCAAGCATATAGACCCGATCCCCGACCCCAATGGCCAGGGCTCCTCCGCTCCCTCCCTCCCCTATTACAAATGAGATGATCGGAACCCTGATCTGAAACATCTCCATGATGTTCCTGGCAACAGCCTCGATCTGCCCTCTTTCTTCGGCTTCAATGCCCGGGAAAGCCCCTGGAGTGTCAATAAAGGTTACGATCGGCATATTGAACCTCTCGGCGAGGCGCATGATCCTTAACGCTTTCCGATATCCTTCCGGGTGGGGCATTCCGAAGTTTCTCGAGACCCGGTCCTTGAAACTTTTTCCTTTTTGATGGCCAATGACAACAACGGTCCTGCCTTCAAACCCTGCAATACCTGAAACAATCGAAGGGTCGTCCCTAAAACCACGGTCACCATGGAGTTCAATGAAATTCGTAAACAGGCGTTGCGTATAATCCAGAGCCGTCGGACGATCCTGGGCTCTGGCAATCACCACTTTTTCCCAGATGGGACTTTCAGTCTTCGATGTTTTTGAATGAGTCTCCAAAGGAGCTCCTTCCTTCTGATAAGGTCATCCTGTTTTCAGGATCGATTGGACTCGAACAGAACCGATTAATGAAGTTCGAGATGGCCCGGTTTTCCGGGAAGCAACATGGCATCCCTCACGATACGGATCGTTTTTCTGGCTTCATATCTGGCTTTTTCGGCGCCCTTTTCCAAAATGGAATCGAGTTTTTGGGGGTTGGACAAGATCTCCGAACGTTTCTCCCTTGCCGGTGAGAGAACCCTCTCTATCCCGTTGCGCAAAATGGATTTGCAGTCAATGCATCCAATTCCTGCCGTCCTGCATCCGGTTTCGATCGTGAGCCTCTCCTCCGCCGATGTAAAGACCCGGTGCAAGTCATAAACCGGGCAGACATCGGGATTCCCGGGATCTTTTCTTCGGACTCGCTGAGGATCTGTCACCATGGTCTTGATCTTCTCCCAGATAACCTCGGCACTATCCGTAATATAAAGGCAGTTATCGTAGCTCTTGCTCATTTTACGTCCGTCCAGTCCCGGAAGCTTGGGAGTCGGTGTCAAAAGTGGCATGGGTTCGGGAATGGCAGGCCCATAAAAATGGTGAAACCTCCTGACAATTTCACGCGCAAGCTCTAGATGCGGCAGCTGGTCCTGGCCAACAGGAACATGAGTTGCCCGGTAGAGGGCAATATCGGCTGTCATCAGAACCGGATATCCCAGAAACCCGAACATGGAGAGATTCCGATTGTCTAGCTGCTCCTGTTGATCCTTGAAGCTCGGGTTCCGGGTCAGCCAGGAGACCGGAGTGATCATTCCGAAGAGCAGGTTCAGTTCGGCATGTTCCGTGACATCAGACTGCAGGAATATGGTTGACTTCTCCGGATCAAGACCTAGAGAGAGCCAGTCAATGAGCATCTCCCGTGTATTTGAGATGAGATTCCGGGTATTTTCATAGTTCGTGGACAATGCATGCCAGTCGGCGATAAAGAAAAAACAATCATGAGTATTTTGAAGGGCGATCCAGTTGTGAAGGGCTCCCATATAATTCCCAAGGTGCATCCTCCCCGAAGGCTGTATACCGCTGACAACCCGTTTTTCCTCGAAAGGGGTCGTTTCTTCCGTTTCATTTGTCCTGGCAGATGTCGTCACGAAAGAGTCTCCATGGTCATTATAGATGTTATCTCAAAAAAGCTGTTCCCTTATTCAGGGCTCGCCCCACCCAGATGGAAAAGGGCAGATGGATCATAGGCAAGTGTGATGATGGAACTGGTGGTGGTCTCGACAAGCGGCCATAGCGTTCTTGACAGAATTCCCAGATAGGGATCGAGAATCACCAGTCCGAAGATGATCCAGATTCCGTAAGGTTCAACCCTTGAAAGCGGTGCGGCGATAAAATCCGGAAGAAGTCCGGTTGCGACCCGGCCGCCATCAAGCGGAGGCAGTGGAATCATATTGAAAAAAAACAAGACAATATTGACGGTAATCGATGCCTTCATCATGGCCAGAAAAATCGGCAAAACCTCTCCCCACACCGGAGAAGTCGCTGTTAACGGGAGTGTTGTGAGAAAGGCATGCAGAAGACTCATCGAAATGAGCGCCATCATCAGATTCGAACCCGGACCGGCAAAGGCAACAAGAACCGAATCCCTCCGGTAATGATGGAGATTTCTTGTATTGATGGGA
>JAKBPM010000038.1 GCA_021829515.1 Nitrospirota bacterium
TCCACTTTTGCCCCCTTGAGTTTTCGGACATGTTCGATGGGCCGCTCCAACTCCATCAGGGTATTTCCCGTGCGCCTCAACTCTCCGATTTTCAGGGATGCATTTCTTTTGGAAACAATCAGCCCGTTCTTTTCGTCCCTTCAATCATCATGGAATCGATCGAGAAGTCTCCATCGGGAGAAACGTCAAAATAGGCCCGCACTTCTGAAGGCGCAATATCAAATAGATGCCGTATCATGGTGGCTCTGTTCTCAGGTGTGGAGGAACGCTGAATCCAGGAGTCAAAGAGAAGCCGTGTTTTCCACATGCTCCAGGTAATGTCCAGAAAGCCCGCCTCATTTATGGCCCCCTTCCAGTCGGAAAGACGATAGCTTTTCACGTGGGTTGTGTCCCGTAAAAGCTCGATTGTCTGGAGCCATGTTTCTTTCAGGGGCATTTCAGGAGAAATGCTGTCGATCATCAAAATCTTGCCTCCAGGCCTGAGAACGCGGGAGCACTCTTGGAGGGATCGTTCCAGATCCTCCCAATGATGGGCACTGTAACGTGAAACCACAAGATCAAATTGTCCATTTTCAAAAGGGATCTTTTCCGCATGTCCCGCTTTTGTTTCGATGTTTGGAAGATGTCGTGAAAGAGCTTCTTCCTGAACAACCTGCAGCATTGCTTCGCTCGGATCCATCGCAATGACATGTTTGGCAAGAAGTGCGAGATGATAGGAGACATGTCCCGCGCCACACCCCAGATCCAGAATGAGAGAGGGGGAAGTTCCATAAACTTTCTCCTTAAGGGCCTCCAGATCTTTTCCTTGGGCATGTACAGCGCTGTTCAGGTATTTTTTCGATGCGCCGGAAAACTGTTCGGTAACTTTTTCCTGATGATTTTTCATAGGTCTTTCCTCCGACAATGGTTTAATCCTCGATAACTCTCCTGCTTCGATATTCATGATAGATAATCTCTCTATACAGGTACAAGATTAATCATTTATACTGGTATAATAACTTCCATGGAGATTGATTTGTCTGTGGAAACGAGCGTTTTTGAGAGGAACAGTGAAATGCCAAATAAGGAACTTGGGAATTTTCTGAGAAAGCTCCGGGAACGGACATCGCCTGAGGGGCTTGGATTTTCAGGAGGAGGGAGAAGAAGAACTCCAGGACTCAGAAGGGAAGAAGTGGCTTCCTTATGCCAGATCAGCACAACATGGTACTCTTGGATAGAACAAGGCCGGGACGTATCCGTATCGACAGGGGTTCTCCTTAGACTTTCCGAAATTTTCCGGATATCCGAAGCTCAGAGAGAATATCTCTTCAATGTGGCCGGAAAACAGAAGGAGAAGGATGCTTCCCCTCCTCAAGAACCCATTCCGGAAGCTGTCGTGCAGATCGTCCGATCGTATCCTCATCCCGCCTATGTGCTTGATGGCTCCTGGAATGCCGTCAGATGGAACTCTTTTGCAGAAGAGCTCTTTATTGGCTGGCTTTCCCCCGGCAGTCATTTCCGAAATCTCCTGGAATACATGTTCTTGTCTTCGGAGGCATTGACTCTTGTCGTATCTTGGGAAGAAAGAGCCAGGCGGCTGGTGGGAGATTTCCGGGCAGACTGCGGGTCGAACCTGCATGATCCTCTGAAAGCAAAGCTTATCGAAAAGTTGCAGAGGGAAAGTTCTCCTTTCCAGGAGTTTTGGAATGAAGAAGACGTTTCCTGGAGAGAATCTGGGGAAAAGATTTTCCATCACCCAAAATTCGGACGGTTGATTTTTGATCAGGCAACTTTTCGTCTTGTGGAAAGACGAGACCTCAAGGTGAGCCTTTTTGTGCCCTTCTCTGGAAGGGACTTCTCCGTATCGCAGGGAGTATAGAGATGTTCTTCTTGTAGGGCAGGGAGACTATTTCGTCCAGCACATCATTGTGTTTTCAACGCCTTCTCTGGACGCATATATATCCGCTCAATGTTGAAGTCGACGTCACATATTGTAACCCACCGGGCGCAGGATATACCGAAGCACCAAGCTTTTCGAATTCCTGTACTCTTGAATATTGAAAAATTGCAATATTTACGAGAGGTTAGGAGCAAAATTATGCCCAGTCGATTCAAGACGTTGATTCATTTCTCATTTACCTGAAGAACCTCGAACCAGGAACTCTCATTCCAAAGCCCAAATCACAGAGCCATATCATCAAGGGGTGGGGAAACCGGAGGGAAGAAGAAGCTCTGATCTATTGTATTCCCAATCAAAAGCATCCGTTCAAACCATCCGAGAAAGGCATTACTTTGTCTGAATTGTGAATAGCAACTAAAAAGTAGACCACCCCAAGGTGGTAAAATCAGGTTGTTTTTTGCACTTTCTTTCCCAGTTTATTGTGACTTTTCCTGAAGCGATAAGATTCCCCCAGACCTCTGACCAACGGGAAAACTCAAGGTTTGAGGTGATGAGAAGACTTCACCTGTTTGAGCACCCGGGAAAGCCGGGCTTCCTTAGCCGGGTTTCTTCCCGGTCCGGGCCGGAGAGGATCCGGAGGACCGCTGTTTTCAGATCGTCGTAGACGAGTGTGATGGGAACTTTCGGTCTGTCTGGGCCTTACTGGATTTTGTCCCCATTATGCTTGTTTTTGGGACTAAAATACTTAAACTGAATTACTTCACGCTGAAAAACTCGCATCATAAGCATTTGTTAATTTTTGCGTATTCTCGCGAAGGTTGCCGATTCCGGTCAAAGTTGCCACCCCTCTTCAACCTTCGGGACCCCTCATCCAATCGGTCACATGACCCGCTATCCTGAACACTCTCGGAGTTTTTATCCAACAGGAGAAGCGGTCAGTATGGTAATGGACAAGCGGTTGACCGCCCGACGGGCCGGTCTGGAAGCGATCATCAGCCACATCTATAGTAATTAATTTTGCTAGAAAGATATCAATAACTTTCAAACTAATCATATCGAAGATTTCTCGAATGTAAAATCAATTTCAATGTAAAATCGCAAAAACTCACAACCCCAATAAAATATGGATTTTTTCCCATGGTGCTATGGTGTAATTTTGGTGTAATGATGGTGCAATGGAAGAGGGAAAACAGATCAAAACAAGGGCACACAAGGTCACATGAAGAAACGCGAATGGTCAAAACTTGGCTTCTGATATGGGTTTTTTTATGGAAAGGGTGGTGCCCCCGGGGTGACTCGAACACCCGACACAAGGTTTAGGAAACCTCTGCTCTGTCCGCCTGAGCTACGGGGGCATTTGATTTTGGTAGGGTGATTGCTGGAAGAAAGGACCGGTCGGGAAACCGGTCCCTGTCGATCCATTATCCTATATTTGGTCCATACCAGGTGCCATTACAATCGATGCAGACGAAGTCCCCGTCGACGGAAAGTGTAGGCTCTCCGCAGAAAGGGCAATCCGGCCCATTTTTTCTGGGAATGTGAAGTGGTAACTCCAATTCGTCAAGATCAATTTCTTCGGGCTCATCCATTGGGATCCCCTTTATCTATCCTGAATCATTCGATACGATGAATGTGTCTGCCAGACCCGTTTTAAAACAGGTCATCACAACCAAGACTCTCCATCCTATCATAGAAAACGGCCATTTTCCAAAATCGGTCCGTATCATAAATGGAATATCGGTGGAATTTATTCAGGCTGATGAAGGTTGGCACTTGCGAGGCGATTGATTTTTTCCGGATGGACCCAGCGGTCGTAGGAAATAATTCCTCTGTAGAGACCCTCAGCTACCAGTTGTCGATATCGTCCTTTTGCCATGAGGGCCGCATCTTTCCTGTTCGAAAGAAAGTTGACTTCCGTCAGGACCGCCGGCATCGATGTTCCCATGATGACATAGAAGGGCGCATGCTTGATCCCGAAATCCCGAATTCCGGAATAATGGGAGCTCAGTGTTCCAATGAGGGCATTGTCGAGGGATGAGGCAAGCTCCATGGAATGTTTCTTTTTGTGATTGATCCTCAATGTGAGGAGGATTGCTCCCAGATCACCTGCCGCACCAAGGGAAGCATTTTCCCGCTTTGCGAGAGCCATGGCTCGTTTATCCTTTGAGTGAAGGGTCAGGAGATAGGTCTGGATTCCCCTGACGGAAGGGTCAGGGTCGGCATTTGCATGAACAGAAAGGAAAAGGTCTCCATGGTCCCGGTTCGCAATCCTTGTCCTGTCCTTCAGAGAGATGAAGGAGTCGTCTGTTCTCGTGTAAAAGACATGGAACCGTCCATCCTGTGAAAGGAGAAGGCCCAATCTCCGGACGATATCAAGGACGAGATCCTTTTCACAATAACCGTTGACAGATGTGGTTCCGCAATCCTTTCCACCATGACCTGCGTCCAGAACAACCCTCATGCGGTGTGTCTTGATGGGCAAGGTATAGTCGGACTCAATGGCGACTGGTGGGGGAGAGGCGGTTGTTCCCGTTTCTTTCTTTTTTTCCTGCAGTTTTTTTCCGGGAATAATATAGACTTTCCCATTATTTCCGGGTTTTGTCTGAATGGTTGGGGATGTTTTTGACGGAGGCGTCGAGCTGACCGCCGCCTTTCCATTATGGGATTGCTTGCGGGAGGAGGGGGCATTGTCCTGGGCATTCTTGCCCGGATGCCCTGTTACAGGGTAATCGATCACAACGCGGGAAGGAGATGAAAGATTGAAAATATGGGGAGTGCCGAGCGTGGTTGACTCCATAACAATCAATACGGTCGTCCGTTTTCCGGGCTTATAGGTAACGGTGATTTCCCTGATCCATTTTTTGGAATATGTGTTTCGGAGGCGATAGGATTTTTTGAGGGAAGGGGAAGGCATGACACCTTCGAGCGAAATGATTCCCTGTCCGGTTCGGGAAGAGACTGACTCTTTTTTCACTGGACCATCGAGCACCAGAACAACCCGTATATGATCCCGATGGAGCCCGACTTTCATGTTCGTGAGAAAACTGATTGAGGATGCATTGGCGGAAGAAATCCAGTAGGTCGTTCCCATTGCCTTGAAGGAGCCGGGAGCAATCAATCCGCAAACGATGAGAAAGAGGATTAAAAGTTTTTTTCCAAACATCCCGAACCGCCTTCCTGTTCTTATAAATAATGTGTTACGGCCGAGCAGAGACAAGCTTGTCAAGAGAATCTCCAAGAATAACCAGCTTAACTTATGACGATTTTGACAAAAAAACAAGCTTGTGTCCATCCTTCCTTGTTTTTTTGACGAAATGGCCTGAAACCGGCGACTGTCAGGGGAAATTATCTGCCCTTCCTTGATTCAGCTCATTGTCTTCCTGTACTCTCATCATAGCACTGCACTTATGTATCCTTTTTTACCCGGTTTTATTTCAAAGTGAATCGATGGCTGCCCGCCGCACCTTCAAGCTCTGCTGGTATTGGCTGTTCTACAAGGGGAACCCGGCTTGAACTGTCTCGGAATGCCCGATGAAAAATGCAGAAAAGGTCCATTGGTGATTCGAACGAAAACTGCTATGAGTCCGTTCATTAAAAGGCAACTTGCCCTGTGCGGGGGGATTGGCTTTTTCTGCCTGTTCCTTTGTTTGTCATCGGTCCAAATGGTATCCGCAGCGGACAAGACACCGGAGCAATCCGGAGTTCCTGCCTCAACCATGCCTCAGGTGCCTGTTTTCCAGGTTTCCTCCCAACCCCTTCCAAAAGTGTCTGACATTGATCTTTCCATGGAGATCAAGAAAGCGACGGACGCTCTCAACGAGGGGAAAAACCCTGAGGCCAGGAATCTGTTTGAGAATATTCTTCTGGATTACCCTGCCGGCAAGGTTCCCCTCGCTGTCTATCTGGGGCTTGCCCGGGCCGATCATCGCATGGATCTTCCTGCATCCGTCCTGAACCTTCTCCTACCTCTTTTAAAGTCACAAATTCTGGCCCAGAGCACACCATCGGAAAAGACGGATTATCTGTATTTGATCGGGATGGCCGACAGTACCTTGAAGAATGATCTCGGAACGCTTCATTATCTATTGCCTGCCTACAAGGATCTCGATTCGGACGCTCGCATTTATGCGGCAACGAATGTGCTCGAACCTCTTCTTGCCAAGACTGACCCCATCTCCTCGATTATCATGTTTGCAACCATGCGTTCAAAGATGAGCCCTGCTTTTCAGGCCAAGATGGAAACACTCATCTCCTCAATGGTGATGGCGTCAGTCGCCTCTGTGGAGGATGCCCAAAAAATATGGGACGCTTTCCCGGACAGGTTTCCTGGCGATGTTGCCATTTTCAAGTCCGGGAACCTTTTGGAGTCCTCAAAACATGATGATCAGGCAGAACTTGCGTATATCCACCTTCTGGCCAATTATCCGGAATCCGGTCTGACTCAGGAGGCACAGAATCGCCTTGACGGGATTCATTTCACAAAGGAGCAGCGTCCTGTCGGAGTGATCATTCCAAGTCTGGTCAAAAATCCGCTTTCCCCTTATATACGCTCCGTGCTGAAGGGGGTCTACGCGGCTTATTCTTCCCATAGAATCCACCGATGGATCCCATCGGTCAAATCCGTCAGGACAAGCCTGGAGACAGAAAAAACATTTATCGAACTTGAACGCCGGGAAGGGATGATTTCCTGTATCGGTCCTATCCTTCCCAGGGATCTGCAGCTCTTGAAGAAACAACTGTCTTCAGGTCGTTTCCTTTGCGTCTCTCCCACCCTGTCTCCTTCGGTAGCCTTCAAAGGGGTCAGAAGCGTTGCGACCATGCCGGTAATGCTTGGAAAAGCCGCTGCCATGGAGGTCTTGTCCGTTGCGCCCAAAGATCCGGCCCTGACCCTGTATCCCGATGTTCCCTACGGGAGCATGATGGAGAGAGTCTTTGCGAAGACCCTGAAACAGGGCGGTGGAGAGTATCTCCGGGGAATCTCCTATAACTCCGGGGCTCCGGATATCCAGCCAACGATTGAATCGATGAAAACTTTTGGCCAAACCATCCAGATTGACAAGAATTCCGCCAAGGATCCTTCGATCAAGATAACAAGCCCAGATTCGATCCGATTCAATGGGGAGAGATTTGTTCTTTTTTCTTCCTCGGAAGGGAGTCATCCGAAAAAGGTCTTTTTCCTTCCGTCCTTCCGAACCATCTTTATTCCGGATACCTCCGGCCATCATGCGCGTCTTCTCAGGGAACTTGCCTATAAAGGCATTCAAAACCAGCTCATTATAGGCAATGATACTTTCTTGTCGGACTCATCGATCCCCGATGTCTCGATTTTGGGAAAGATCAAGGCCGTTGGGACTTTTTCCCGAAACGACCTTCCGATAGAGAATCCCGATATCAGGGTTTATAATCAGACCTTTGGTGTTCTGCCGGACCTTTTCGCACTCCAAACAATTGATGCGGCCGAGATGATCAACAAATCCCTTATGACAACCATAAAAACTCCTTCTCAGATGGCCTACGCCATGAAAAAAATCACCCATTATCATGGGTTGTCGGGAAAACTCAGATGGGATCCATCCGGACAGGCGGAGAAAGAGGTTCATGTTTTCGGATATAATGATGGACACTGGCAGAAGGAAGATCATTTCTGGGTGAACCCGTTCTGATGGGCATGATTATAACGACACGATTGCTGGGGAGATGGTTTGTTTCATTTTGATTCAGGCTTTTCATGGCTTCTCGACTTGGGACTCAAGCTTGTCATCTGGGGGATCCCGGTACTTTTTGCGGTCACATTCCATGAACTTGCGCACGGAGTGGTTGCCGATTATCTTGGTGATCCAACACCCAGGATGATGGGAAGACTGTCAGCCAATCCTCTTGTTCATGTTGATCCCTTCGGAACGGTCCTTCTTCCCCTTATTCTTCTTTTATCGCACACCGGTCTTATGTTCGGATATGCCAAACCGATTCCCATCAATACAAGAAATCTCCATCATTACCGGAGGGATTCGGTTCTTGTTGCCTTTGCCGGTCCGGGTTCGAATCTGATGATGGCGCTCATTTCGATGAGTCTTCTGCATGCCTTTCTCACAACGCTTCCGTTAA
>JAKBPM010000039.1 GCA_021829515.1 Nitrospirota bacterium
ACAATCCGAAAATAGTAAATCCTTCCCCGGTCAATCTCAGTGCAACCGGAACATTTACACTGGACCAATACGGAAGCAACTATGTCAAGATCTCTGCAACCATCAAAAACACGACAATCTCGAGCTTTCAAGCCGCGTTGATGTCCATCGGTCTTTCCACACAGCTCTCCAACTCGAACATCTCTCCTTCATGGAACATACCCGGAGATTCGGGATCTCAAGGAACAATCTTCAAAAGTTATAGCTCTCCAGGTAATTTCCCAGGAGGGTTTAGCGGAATCAACGCCTGTTTCTGGTCAGGAAAAAACTGTAGCGGGGGACCCATTAGTAAACCCATTACTAGCGGGCTTGGAAATGGTTACCCTAAACTGGGCCCATCGACGGACTCATTCACCTTCTTCCTGACATCAAATACCGGAACCATCGGTTCCTCATTGACGCTTTCCGATTTTGCGGTCAAGTTTCAGACACAAGCTGGTTCCTATGAATTCGGCGATGGACTGGGTCCTTCTCCGACACCGGAACCCGGATCTTTCTGGCTTCTCGGTTCCGCACTTCTGGCCATGATCGGCTTCTCTCTCCGAAAGACAATGCCCAAAAAAGCCTGAGACTAGTTTCAGAGCCATATCCGGAATGCCAGGAAAACCTGGCATTCCCCTCTTTACTATTTCCCAACCTTCCCCCCCAAAAATCTCCCTTCAGCACATCCATCGACAAAAGAGCCTCCGGCATGTTTTATTGATGCAAAGGGTTTTAAAACACACCGGCATTTCAGATTGAGATTTGTGCTTATGTCATGCGGAGAATCAAGATTGATCGAGTGCCATTCAAACATGACTCATAAAAGAGATTCTGCTCCTTTCAGAAACTTCCTCACATCCATTTTTCTGATCGTTTTCCTATTTTCTCCGTCTGAAAAGCCCCCTGTATTTGGCCAGAGCATTACTCAACAGGACCAGACCATTCTTCCTTCATCAGATTTCAATCCCTGCATCCGGATTCTGTCGATCGATGGAGGAGGCGTCCGGGGCATCATTCCCGCAGCGGTTCTTGAAAGGATCGAAGAAGAAACCGGGGAACCGGTCAGCAGACTGTTTGACTTCATTTCGGGAACATCCACAGGGGCTGTCATTTCCCTGGCACTGACAAAACCATCAGAAAAAGATTCCCAAAAAGCTCAGTTTTCCGCCAAAGATATTGTCGGATTCTATGAACGCGACAGCAGGATCCTCTTTCCGCCCCCATCAACCGAAACGGAAGAAAAGCGTTTCCTCACCTCAACAAAATACTCACCGGAACCGCCACTGAACATTTTCAGGCAAACCTTTGGCAAAACCGGACTAAAAAAGTCCCTCGTTCCCATTCTTATTCCAACCTACAACATCAAGGAGAAGAAACCGTTTTTCTTTAAAAGCTGGGTCAAAAGCACCAACGACTACCCGATGAGTGAAGTCGCCCGGGCGGCTGTTGCCGCCCCGGGATACTTCCCCCCTGTCGAGCTTCCCGCCCACAGGCAAACATCCTCCCCCAAACAGACAATTGTACTGGTCGACGGCGGAGTCTTTGCCAATAATCCCATGAGATATGCCTTGGAAAACTCCTATCAATTGGGCAATATCCGAAAAGGCATTTTTCTCCTGTCTCTTGGAACAGGAAAAACCTCTCCCGAACACCCAAGAGAAAGCCCTTATCACTGGGAAGAGGCACAATGGCCATCACCACTAAAAAATCTTCTCTTTGCTGATCCACCCATTAGCAACCAAGAGTCATCCTCCCAGATCACACTGCGGATGGAGCCCGTCATTCCAGCGGAAAACGCCGCAATGGACAATGCCCGAGAACAAAACCTGCTGACGCTCAGAAATATCTCCAAGCAGATGATGAATCAAAACCGGCCAGCCTTTAAAAGGATTTTGAGGATTCTCAAAACACCTCGGCCGGCCGGTTGTTTCAGAGAGGGCAACCTCCCGGATTGACCGGAAAACAGACCATTCGGCCAATCATTATCCTCCATTTCATCTGACCGATTTTTGTCTAACTGCCTTTATTGTATAGAGCCAAAGCCTCCTCTACGGATTGGTCCAGTACGGCAATGGCGTGAATCGCGCGACAAAAACGGATAGCTTCCTCAAAAGAACGTTGATGAACATTTCTTCCGGTGGCACAACCGGATGTGCCACCAAGATGAATCTGATCATAGAGACGCTTTAAAAAGCTGGGAACGGTGGTCTCGGCGCCACCGGCGCAAACCACCTGGGATCTGCCGGCCGCCGCCACCGCTTCCCTGAGCAACATCCCGTCCATCTGGCCGGACGGATCAACAGGAGGATTAATCTTTATGAAATCGGCACCCAGACAGGCCCCGACACCAGCTCCTCCGGCAATCAAATGGGCATCGTTCTCATTCCCAACAGATCGTCCTCTCGGATAAACCCACAAGACAAATACCAGACCCATCTGATGTGCCTCAAAAATGAGTCTTGAAGCCTCGGACAACATTGCTGGCTCATACTCGCTTCCCGGATAAAGGGTATAACCGAGAGCCACAACGCGCACTCCGGCATGGCGAACAAACTGTTCAACCTGGGATGTTTCCTGCCACTGGAGACTGACAGGATCCTTCTGGTCCTTCTTCACAAGATGGGTTTTTGAATTCAGCTTGATCAGATAAGGAATATCGCGATAATCCATCCCATACCGCGCAATCAGACCCATCTGGCCTGCAAAGCAACCGACAGGAGCGCTCTGGGCTATTTTAAAAAGATGCTCCGGAGAAGAATCATCAGCCGCCACGGCAGCCCCGACAAAATCATCATTCAGATGCTCAACCTTTTGATCCCCGGCCATGAGGAAAAGCCGTCCGGTCTCTTTTGTCATCAAACGATAATTCTCTTCGTAGCGTCTTCTCGCCGCGCCTCTCGGCACATCCAGGGGAATTGACAATTTCATCATAACGCCCTCCCTACCAGTTAAAGGAATCATCAACTTCATGGAAAGCTTCGGCAAACATGCCCCTCAGCTCAAATCATAACATTCACTTCATGATCCCCCCAAACGTTCAAACTCCTCCCTTACAAAACCGACATCCGCGAACCTGCCATGATTGACCAGATCGGAAAAAGCATGTCATAGTGGTGGACCGGTACTGATCCGCATTCATTTCCCCCGACCCGAACATGAAAAATCGTCCAGTTGGGAAATCAAAATGAATCGACGAGCCTTCCCGGGGCATGCGGAGGAGAACAACAGCTTTGGCTGCCGCTCCCCGTCCATCCAGTTTGACAAAATAAAGCTTGATCAAATACAATTACAGGACGTAAAGATCTGAAAAAACGTCACCATTTTCCGTTGTCTCCGATGGAATGATTGCCGCCGGAATCAATCGTACGGGGAACTATTATCTGTTAAGGAGATCCTGTGTCCCAATATCGCGTAGCAGTTGGTCCTGAAGCATTTCTTCCCCCCTCCGCAGCCATGATGGGGATTTCTCTCCCCGACCCGGGTGAAGGGCATATTGAAGGTGTCCTTGTCCCAGAGATTCAGGCTATCGAAGAAGCTGCAAGAAGGCTTTCCAAAGCCAAGGTTCCGACCTTTTTCCCTGGTCCGCTCGTTCTTTGGAAGTGGAACGAAAAATCTGCAAAAATGGCCAAGGTCATCAAAAGGGCTTCTGTCGAAGGGGGCATCAACATCATCCCCATGACAGACTACCGCCCCAAATATCCAAAGATTGATCCTGAAACAGAAATCAATCCCAACCATCCCAACCTCACCATATGGCACAACAAGATCGATGCGTGCCTGTTTGTTGGCGTCCATTGCCACCAAGCCAACCTGGCTCTCAAGATCATTCGTGGCGGAACAGACTGTTTCACAATGGCCTTCTGTTCTTTTTCCGGACATGAGGATGCCAATCTGTCGGTAAGGGATACTTCCCCGGAAACGTTCGAGCTATTGACAGACTTTCTCATCAAAATGCGTTCCAACTCAAAAGGGTTTTAAGAATACCCTTTTGGCAGGAAAACCATATTGTCCATAAGGAGGAGTTCCCTAGAGGGATTTCTCCTTTTATGGCGATAAGGCAGGGGATGCCGGGAGAAAAATCAGTTTTCCGGATCCATTTGTATATGTAGCGGTTTATGGCCGCCAATATTCTTCTATCCAATCAACGTTTCACAAAAGGAGTGGAAGTGAATCCTTACAAAGTCATGAGGGGTCCGGAAGGATTCCTGCCCCCGGCAGCGGCATTGGCCGGAAACATACTCCCCGAGCCAGGATTTGGCCACATCGAAGGAAGAATCGTCAACGAGGACCAGGCTGTCGAAGAAGCTGCAAGAATGTTTGTCGGCGCAAAGGTTCCAACGATTTTCCCGGGTCCCCTTGTTCTCTGGGGATGGAACGAAAAAGCCATCAAGACTGCTGAGGCGGTCGAGCGTCTTTCCATCGCAGGTGGAATCAACATTATCCCGATGCCGGACTATCGCCCGAAATACCCGAAGATTGATCCAGAAGCAGAAATCAACCCGAATCACCCCAACCTCACCATATGGCACAACAAAATCGATGTTTGCATGTTTATCGGTGTGCACTGCCATTATGCCAATCTTTCGCTCAAGATCATTCGCGGCGGAACAGCCTGCTACACAATGGCATTCTGCGCAGAGGCAGGCCATGAAGATGCCAACCTCAGCGTCAGGGACATGTCTCCAACAAAGCTTGACAAAGTGACCGAAATCGTCAAGAAGCTGAAAACGAATTCAAAAGGGTTTTGATCAACACTCCGAAAGGCCAGACGTTAGAAGATCTGGCCTTTCGGACATTGGTTAAACCAATCGGGATCATCTCATCCATTCCTTCCGATTTGCACTCCGACGATTTCCCCCAATCTCTCTATGACCTGTTCGCACCGTAGTATAGCGGTATAAACCAGTTCATCTCCTGAAACAAAAACTGCAGCCGATACCACCCATAAGATTTTGAATTCCAACACAACAAGGTAAAGATCCCTCAAGGGATCTCCTATCGGTGAGTGATGACAAAAAAACTCCCGTCTTACGCCTTCTGATAAACCGTTTAAGCCATTCTGAACCGGAGCGAAAATCTCCCTTGATCCACGGATCAAAAAATCCGATTTCATGACTGTCACTGGCCTCCTTCAGACAAATGGAACATTGGAGACGCTTCCGCTTTGACAGACCCACCGGTCACTGGGATAATGGACCATCGCTCCATCCCAGAAAATCAGATTCACTACCGGTTCCTGAACGAGCCCTCTTGAAGAAACGGATATTTCCATGACCTTGACCATCAATTTCGCTTCTTCTGCATCATGACCAATCCGTTTGGAGTCCTTCCGATCATTCTTCTCCTGATCCCTCTTGTCCCTTTCCTGGGGGGAGCGGTCGTTTTTTTCCTCAAAAAAGACGAGAACATATCCTTCAGGCTTCTTTTTCCATTAGGTGCACTGTCACTTCTAGGCTCCGTCATCATGGACGCGGCTTCCCCGTGGAATGGCCATCCCGTGAATTTCGTCCTCTTTCCGGATCCATTTTCAGAGATACCCGGCCCAGGAATCTCCATTTCCTGGGATCCTCTCTCCGGAATCCTGTCCATTTTCATACTCCTCGTGTTTCTCAACATTCTGACCTTCTCGCGTCGAACCATGTCGACCGAACCCTATGCCGGAGCGTTTTTATCCGCCCTCTCCCTGGCCACCGGATCCCTCCTTCTTCTCGTGACAGCAAGGCACCTCTTGTTGATCTACCTTGCCTGGGAACTGGTCCTTCTCGCCTTGATTCTCCTCTTGATCCACCATCGCCACAGATCACTCTCCGCAATGGGAGTGATCTCCACCTGGACCATGAACCAGCTTGGCGGGGGACTTCTGCTCTCGGGATTTCTTCTTGTCGGAAAGATGGCAGGAACCTTCGATCTCGACACCCTTTTCCGAAGACTCGATCCCCAACTGGGCCTCTTACAGGGGAGCCCCGGAGAGCTCATCCTCGCCTGCACGCTCATCTCCTGTGGACTCTGCATCAGATCCGTCCAGTTTCCATTTCACGGCTGGCTTTTAACAACACTCGACGCACCCACTCCCGTATCGGCCTTCATGCATGCCGGCATCGTCAATGCGGGAGGTTTTTTGCTGACCAGGCTCGCTCCGCTTTTCAATACAACGCCGATTGTTCTTGATGGACTGTTTCTTGTCGGAGCCACCACAGCGGTCGCCGGATCGGCCATGATGCTCATTCAGGTCCGGGTCAAAAATACCCTGGTCTACTCCACCATCGGGCAAATGGGATACATGATCGCCGAATGCGGACTTGGTGTTTTTCCTGCCGCCATTTTCCACATGATCGCCCACGGGATTTTTAAAGGGACCCTTTTTCTAGGATCGGGAAGCATCATCCACGAGATCCGGGTCAACGAACACGAACCAAAGGGCGTCGTCCGAAAACTCTTCGGACGACATCACAAAGTCGGTATCCTTCTTCTTGGGATGATTGTCATTGTTCCCCTTGGCTGGCTCTGGTACCACATGATACGGGGCGGAGGGTTCCTACCTCAAAACGGGGCCTTCATCCTGATCATGTTTGGGGTTGCAACCGCCATCCAGACAGTTCTTTCCCTGACCAGATCCCGCCACCTGCTCACACCAAAATCCTTGGGAATCATGGCCGGAGCCCTCATCACCCTCGTGGGACTATATTGGGGATCCATCCATCTTTTTGACCAGATGCTGGAAGTCGTGGTTGGAAAACCCTCTCCCGAGGAGGTGGACAACCGGTTGAGGTTCCTCGTTCCGGCGACCTTTACAACCATGGCCTATATTCTTTTCCTTGGCGGAGGTCTTCTGATGCGGGAGGGAAAATCTTCCCCTGCTGTCTCACCGGCTCTTTTAAACAAAATTCACGGTCTTCTGGGAAGGGATCTCGGCGTCTCAACCTTTGCCCGTAGACTCATCACAGAGCCCCTTATGGCCATTGCCCGTGCCATCAGGTCGCTTACGATCAAACCCGGCGACCTCTCCGTCAGGGATCGGGAACTTTGATGAAAGACCCTTTACTCCTGACCATCCTGTTGCTCCTACCCATTTTTTCGATGGTGCTGAACTTCCTTTCCGGAAAAAAAGAGGATCCATTCAACCGGGAAAGCCATTCCCTGGCCCGTTTGTCAAAGCTCTGGCCAATGATTCTCTTTTCTCTTGTCGCCGCCGTTCTGGGAAAACAGCTTGAAGCGCCGCTGACATTTACAATTCTTGCATCGCTTCCTCTTCTTTTGTTTCTTCCGCTCGATGACACAATAGACCCTCTCCGAAACACCCGAACGATCTCGTCACTTCTGACGATTTTCTTTGCGTCGGGCTTTCTGATCTCTCCCGACTCGCTCTGGGCAACCCTGTTTTGGGAAGGATTACTCATATCCCTTCTCTTCTCCGGAACATTCGGGAGAATCACGAAGGTCGATGATATTTTTCGTACAAGCGGGGTTCCCTTCCCCCTTTTGATTTCCGCCCTTTTATTTCCGGCTTCCCAGTGGTTGTCGGGAACCCTTCCCGGACAACACATCCATGTTTCGCTTCTCTCTTTCACGACTGGAATCGTTGCACTCGGACTCTTTCTGCCTTCGGCCCCATTCATGAAATGGCTCCTTCTTTTCCCGGATGACAAACTGACGGCCAGAAGCTATTTCCAGCGGGTAGCGCTCACGCTGGTCGCGACAGATGGCCTCATGAGATTCATCCTTCCCCAGCAGTCTCTTGCCGGCAGATCGTTTTTATTGTCCCATGGACACCTGACACTCTTGTCGATGCTTCTCGTGATATCGGCGCTTCTCGCCCAGATCCAGGGACTGGCTCTTGCCTTTAGTGAGCCGGTTCTC
>JAKBPM010000040.1 GCA_021829515.1 Nitrospirota bacterium
TGGCGCCATTAACCCGATCCTGAGGTGGCTCCATTAACCCGATCCTGAGGTGGCTCCATTAACCCGATCCTGGGGTGGCTCCATTAACCCGATCCTGAAATGGCTCCTTTGAGGCGATCCGCAACACCACTCGAGGTTGACCGTCAACATGATCAGGAATCCCCTCGGTAAGAGATGGTCAGCATCCCGATGGAGTCTTTTCCTGAAAGATGCGGACAAGGGCCGCCTTAAAGGTATCGAGACACGCTTTGGCTTCTGATGTCGTTAAATCGATCCCCTCCTTGTTCGCAATGTTGTTTCGGATGTCCCGCACCATTTTGAGTTGGTTTTGGGCAATAGGATCAATGATCTGGTGATCGGCGAGGGCTCGGGATCTTGCTTCCCAGTTGGAATCTTGATCAACCTGGATCTTGTGCTTACCCATAAGGTGCATGATGAGCGTCCTGACACCAGTCTGGCCAATGTCGATGCTCATGTTCTTGTACTCTTTTTTCTGGAGATTCGCTTCCCCATCCTGAACGGCCTTCAGGATTGCCGGCGGAAGATTAGGCTTTATTATCTCAAAGGCACTGTCATTATCCTTTGCGATCACAGACGGAAGCGAGGGATCGACCCTCTTCCATCCTTTCCGGGCCTTTTCCTTGAACCCCTCCATTGGCAAATGTTGTTCTGCAAGATGAAAATGCTTTGATGCCAATGCGAACTCTTGAATGGCTTCATTGGCTTCTGCGTATTTCAGGTGAACCATCCCATCCTTGGGATAAGATTGCATGAGTGCCGAAAATGCTTTCTCTCCGCCCTTTCTGTCCTTTAAAAACAGCCTCTTGGCTTCCTCTGATTGTATTGTGAGCTCTTTCCATTGGTTCATTCCCCACCCCCCTCTTCTTGGAGCTTTCCCATTTCTCCCCTAATGAAAATTTAGGGGTTCATCTTTCAACATGCCATTGGCATCAGTAAGGTGGATATCGACTCCATTTTTCATCCGTCCAATGACGGTAGTCGAAGAGATCGTTGGCCACCTCCCGAATGACCTCCCTGAGTTCAAGCTTCTCCAACCATTGCGGGGGAATGGCCTCCACTCCGCACCATGCTCCCATGAGGTTCCCCGCAATAGAACCCGTTGAGTCAGAATCCCCATCGTGGTTCACCGCAATCAACAATGCATCTTTCAGAGAAGCGCCACGACAGCAGGCATAGACCGCGATGGCAAGCGCTTCCTCTGCGACCCATCCCTCTCCCAGGCGTTTGATCGACTCCGTGGGAGACCGATCGGAGGCCGCAAGATCAATCCCCCGTTCGAGGAGGCTCCAGACAACCACTCCGTTCTCGTCCCTGACCAACAGATCCTTGACGATCGACAATGCCTCGAGAAAACTCTTTCCCATCACAAGCAAATGGACCAACGCCGCCATCGCCCCGCTCGACTGGGTGCTAAGCGGATGGCCGTGTGTCAGCAATGAGACCTTGCCAGCAAATGTGAAATCACGCTCCACGCTGTTTTCGATTTGCCCATCAGTGACCAGGTCCGGATTTGCGAACATGAGCCCCACTGGAGCCGCCCGCATCACCCCCCCGCATCCCTTGGAGGAGTTCTTTGCTCCAAAGGATTGATGATCAAGATTTTCTTCTGGCTCCATCAAAGCGTTGAGACAGGTTGTGCCGGGGAGGCGAATGGCATGCAACTCCTCGATGTTAAAGAGCCAGCTACTCTTGGGATCCAACGGCATGCTCATCACCTTAGGCGGCTCCTGCCCCTGCGTTATCAGCCATCGCAGGTATGATCGTCTGATGACCATCAGGGGGTTACAGATTCCTCGATCTATGAAACGAGCCGCGGCACGCAGAAAACCCTCCGCAGTAAACAGGGTCATTTGGGTGTCATCGGTGATGGATCCGATCCGACCATAGGCCGGGGCGAGGTCGGTGATGCCGCTTTCTCCAAACTCCTTGCGGATTTTGGACAGTGACATCATTTCAATGGGAGCCCCCAAGGCATCGCCCACTGCCCCTGCCAAGAGACAGCCTTGGTAGCGTGAGCGACGCTCTTTTCCCGGAGGGTCATTGCTCGTCGATGTCATGACGTTTCCTGGTGAATCAGGGAATTCATTGTCAGCTCCTCAAATCCGGGGCATGAGACTTCATCGATTTCTGGTGCATTCGCAAGATAATGCTTGAAAGCGATTGCCATGCCCCCCAAGCATTTTTCTTAGAGGGCACCGAGACATCTAAAGTGACACGCTCAATCGAAAAGCAAAATGGTCTCAGGCTCTTTAAAGTGTAAGGACATCTTCTGACATTTCGGACAGAAATAATCCCCTGCCACCAACTTCCGCTCTCCCCAGGAGAAGCTTGAGCTGCCCGCATTCTCACATTGAGCAGAGAGAAGTCTTGGATCATCGTATGGAACAACGGATTGTCCCTCACATTGTGGACAGATCATTGGACTTTTTTCATGATCCACACAAACCACGTCATAACAGGTCGAACACATAGCGGGGAAGTAGTCGGCGGTGAAGTCCAGCATCCCTCTCCCGACCTGGATGTCGGTATCAAGGCCACACGAACAAAAGGCATTGACGGTAAAGCCCATGGGAACTCCTTTCACTAATGATTCAGCAGTTGAAACCCGGTTACCCACCTTTTTGATGGTTCATCACTTGAGTGTGAGTGAAACCCGAACGACGCCGATAATCACCCTTTACGAATTTGCATTACGAGACCTACAAAGATCCTTCATGTAACAATTTCCACACTCAGGCTTTGTCTCATGGCACCAATTTTTTCCAATCTCCCACGTGGGAAAGTCAAGAAGACCAGGAAAGCCAGGATTAAGGGATCGGGCCCGATAGATGACCCCTTCATTGGAGTCATCCTTGTCTGTCAGACCGAGACGAGCAAAGACCCTCTTCACATGAACATCGACGGAGATGTCAATGGAGAAATAGTCGGCAAAAGGGACCTTGAAGTGTCGAGCCAGAATGTTTGCGGCCATGGTCCCGATCTTGGGCCCTACTCCCCTAAACTGAAGAAACCGATATACAACCTCCGCACTGGTGGGCTCATCGGCCCAGATCTTGCTGGCATCTCCAGAATATTTTTCATCTATGCGCTTCACGGCCTCGCAAAAATTCCTGCTCATCTCCTTCAGAAAGCGATGGATGGGGGTAGGAAAGGTCATGGCATGGAGCACATCTTCAACCTTGAGAGTTCTCAAGTCTTCAAATCTGAAGGTTCCCAATCTTTGACTGAGCTTTAAGGGAACATTCCACGCCTTTTCCGCCTTAATTTGTCGATCCATGACACAGGCAATCACAAAGGCATGCGGTGTCTTTTCGATGTCGTTGATCAGAACATCGGCCTCGGGGGAGGAAAATGTCTCTAACTTGGGGTTATTTTTCTCGAAGGCGTCTTTTCCTTTTTTGATTAACATTTCTTGAATCTTTCCATAGTTCTCAATGTTCATGACCTTCCTCCTTCTTAGTGTTTTTTCAGGAGATCTTCCCAGTCCCCGTTTTCTTTTCTATTCGGAATGTCTTTTGATCGACCCGATGAAGCAAGACACGCCGCACTTCCCAGAAAAAACTCACCGAAAGGTGACCTCCTTTCGTTGCTCCTTTCGGTGAGAGCGTTGAATACTGACTTTCCTCGCCGTCAGGTTTGTGCTTCTTTGTATAATCGATCTTTCCCAGGGCATCAGGGCTGTCTCCTATGGAGTAGAGCTTATTGGCAACGCATCAGTAAGCCTTCAGAGAGGGGGCAATGGTCGTTGGAGCCTTGCCAGTGAATGGCAGAAGGCATCATCCCCTTGAGCCACTGGGACACCAGTAGTCCGTCATCAACGTCTTACTCAAAAATCCAGATGCTTGCCACAATGACCAACGATGATCTTCTTCTCTTCAGCCACCCACTCGAAATGAACACGCAAAGTTTCGGCGAAACTGTCTTTTACCCCGATCTTCAGATGCTTTTCCATCAGAATATCCTGATTCCGGTAACGGAAGATCCGTCGGGATTTTCCTTCTTGACTCATGCCACTCGCTTCTTTAGGTGCATAGACTTTCTGACCGAATACAGTTTTGGCCTCTTTATCACTTTTACCCTCTGCCAGCTGTTGCCAGTAATCATTCACGAGTTTTTGTAAGAGCTGATGTGCCTCTCTTCCCCGACAGAAGCCCCCACGTTCTGACTTTTTCGCTGAATCCCTAGCAGATTGAAGAAAGACGATTCGCTCCGGATAGAGCATGTCGATCAAACCCACAACCTCTGTGAGTCTGGGGCTCCCACTCAGAACGGAGACAACAGTGTTGCGCAAGGCTACCCTGTCAACCCCACCATTTCGGCCATCATTGATTGACTGAAAATCCCGCAACGTGTTTTTGTGGGTTTCGACCTCTGCCAGAAGTGCTCGAATCTCTTCCCCATACTGTTTTTTGCGGGTTTCGATATCCTCCTTGAGTGCTCGAATCTCTTCCTCGTAATGTTTCTTCGAGGTTTCAAGGTCCTCCCTGAGTCCACGAATTTCCTCTTCATATTTGAGAGGAATTCCAGCGAGTTCTTCATCTTTTAACTGTACAAGAGATTCAAGAGATTTTATGCTTTCCTTAAGTTTTATTGACGGATCGGCCGCTCTGACAGGCCCATCCCCGGGTGAAGATTGAAAATATGGCATGGGCTGGCTCGACGAAACCGGATCGCCAGAAGTGATGTCATCTATTTTTATTGTTGGCTTAATGGGTCGAGGACAAGTATTTTCAGAAGAATTTTTAACTTGATTCTTATTCGGAGGGGGAGAGGGAGGTTTTGGGGGGAGTTCAACGCCCTTCTTCCTCATCTCTTCTTTGAGGACCTTTGCCAAATAGGTTTCCATGACAACCCCCTGCTTTTAAATAAATAACTCCTTCACATACACGGTCATGCCCCGATGTTTTAAAAGATCACAAAAGACAGACCCATCCTCCCAGGCAACATTCTGACTCCGAAATCTTCAAATCGGAGAGATTCACGTCTCCGATAAGCATGGACTAAGGAACGAGAATTGTTTTTGTCTCTCCGCTTGCACCTTGGCATGTCACGGCATGGAGAGTGACCCCTTGCTGGGACAGGGCCCGCTGATCCCGCAACTCCTGGCAGGTGATCGGATGGATGAGAGATTCGACCATGACGGGAAGCTTTTCAATGACTGGAGCCGATGCAACGGTCATGATGATACCCGCCAAAATGGTGCTCAAGAGTCCCATTACACCCTCACTTTCTCGCTCTGGCATGATGAATGGAGTGGGAGATCCTCTCCGTCAGATGCAAAATGATTTCCCGAAGAAAGACCACGATAAACCATGCCCCGATGACCCAATACTTGAGATAGGTCAGGAGCATCCAAAAAACAATTCCCAAAACAAAGGATCCGATAAAGATCGCGCCCATGAGTTGAAGCATCATCGCCCCCTGAGCCAGAGGGACACCACCACTCCAACAAGATAAGGGACAACCAAAACGGTCACCCAAACCGGTTCCGACATGGCTGAACTCCTCATTCTTGGCCGCTTCTCCCCGAATCCTCTCAAAGCAACAGATCAGGGCTTTGCCTGTTCCCAATTTATCCGAAGGGGGGCTCCGCCCCCTCTCCACTCCCAGAGAGCGTCTCAACAACCTGCTCTTCTCGGGGGATCACCAAGGGGGTCGCCGCAAAATCGCCTTTCCCCCTTTGAGAAGAGTGGGGAGCAGCATAACCATATTTTTATTATGCCTAAGGATTTTTATTTTGGGTCTGTTGGCAAGCTTGCCAACTTTCGTCCGAACTCTTTGGGGATTCTCAATGAAAGCAAGAGCGAGGAAATTTCCTGATCGGTCTCAAGACGCGGGGATTTACAGTGGATGAGTCTTGTCAAACAGAAAGTGTACTTATTCATGCAGATCCATGAGGAGCGAATACCCGGCCAAATTCCGTATCTTGAATAACCGTCAAGTTTTTTGTTCGTGAAAAGACTGTCGGCCCCTTCAGCGTTGAGGGGGGAGTCTAGGAGTTTAATCCCGTGCCGGAACATAGGGCTTTGGAAGAGACCAGACAAAGACTTGTGAGCTATGATCTGAGGATTCCACGAGAGCTTCGGCCAAACCATTCCCTCGAAGACATGAGTTTGACTTTCCAGCAAAAAACACTATAATCAACATATTTTCGTTTATTATGCTAGTTATTAATGGAGGATACATGCTTCATCGAGTGGCTTTTTCAAACTTCCAGTCTTTTCGGCACCGAACAGAAGTCGACCTGACGCTCACAAAAAAGGTGGCCCTCACAAACTGGATGGCGGAAGTGGCAACAGGGGAGAGAATCTCCAAAATCATGGCCGCCATAGGCCCGAATGGCAGCGGAAAAACGGCTCTGCTTAAACCTTTGGCCTTCCTGGGCTGGTTTATTAGCCAATCGTTCCAGATCTCACCGGAATCAGCCATCCCATTAACGCCACATGCGGCGGCACCAAACGAGCCTTCCGAATTCGAATGCACCTTGGATTTTGATGGGAAGCTTTGGCGCTATGAGCTTTCCTGCACACCCCAGCGGGTTCTCCATGAGGCCCTTTATCTGAAGCGTGAGCGTTTCGGCTATGTATTTATCCGCGACTGGGACCCGGAAGCCAATCGCTATACCGTGAAGCAAAAGGATTTCGCTCTCCCCGACAAGGAAGCGCGTAAGGTGCGGCAAAATGTATCTTTGATCTCTTGGGCCGCCCAATTCGGTGAACCACTGGCGATGAGGATGGTCTCTCCTTATGTCATTACGAATATCAACGTTCTGGGCCGTATCCCTTTGGGCGATGGAGCCGTCATGTCCGCCGCAGAGCATTTTTCGCATCGTCCAAACCAGCAACAACTGATGAAAAATTTGTTACTGGCCTGGGATCTGGGACTAACCAATGTCGAATTGAACGTCTTTCCTGTTCCCAATCCAGAGGACCCTGACAAACCCGGACACAACGTGTGGATTCCTTTCGGGTTGCACAAAGATCAGGGCTATGAATTCAGCCTGCCATTTGCCATGGAATCTAGTGGCACACAAGGAGCCTTTGTGTTGTTGTCTCGTCTTTTGGAAACATTAGAGGTCGGGGGTCTTGCAGTCATTGATGAATTCGAGAACGACCTTCACCCACATATGCTCGAACCTATCCTCGACTTGTTTGCCAATCCGAAGACCAACCCCCACAATGCGCAACTCTTATTTAGCTGTCATGCGGCCGAGGTACTGAATCTATTGCACAAATCCCAAGTCATGCTGGTGCAAAAGGATCCTCATTGCGAGAGTTCGGCAATCCGCATGGATCAAGTGGAGGGGATCCGAAGTGATGATAACTACTACGCCAAATACATGGCCGGTGCCTATGGCGCGGTGCCGCAATTTGTAAATATTCGCTAAACACGTCATTCCGATGCAGGGGGAAGGGGGCGGAACATCCGGCTCCAGACCTGCTACCCTGAGGGCATGTCAATCCCTCGGCTGGTTCCCGAGACATTTCCAACATCCGTGTCGGCAAGGGAAGAGGGCATCCCCCTCTCTTCCTGCCCTTCCTGCGCCGCCGCTTCTTTGCGGGTCAAGGGTCTCGAATCCCGGATCGAAGAACTCGAGG
>JAKBPM010000041.1 GCA_021829515.1 Nitrospirota bacterium
GAAGACCGATCAAGGTTCCGACCCCTCCAATCATGAGTCCATCGATCATGAAAATATGCATGATCTGCCTTTGTGTGGCGCCCATGGCTTTCATGATGGCGATTTCTTTTCCCTTGTCCATGACCGTCATGGTCAGTGTGCTCACAATATTGAAAGAGGCCACCAGAACGATGAGAACGAGGATGATGAACATTACGGTTTTTTCGAGAAGAAGCGCCGAGAACAGGTTCTTGTTCATCTGTAGCCAGGACCTTGGCCAGTAGGGAAATCCCAGCGATTTTGAAAGAGTCTTTGCGATCGGGGAGGCATTCATGATCTTGTTGACCCGTATTTCAAGACCCGAGACATCACCGGGTGGAATCGCAAGAAATCCTCTGGCCTCATCGATGGAGAGAAGGGCCAGTGTGTTGTCATATTCATAGAGACCGCTTTTAAAGATGCCAACGAGGACGAAATGTCGAATTTTGGGGATCATGCCAAAGGCAGAAGGGGTTCCTGTGGGGCTGATGACATCGACCGGGTCGCCTGGGGTCAGGTTCAGGTGATCTGCCAGATCCTTTCCAAGGATGATTCCGGGGAGTTTGGCTTTTCCGTTGGTGGTCAGGAGATCCCGAAGATGGCCGGAAATCATATATCTTGAAAGACTCGTGACTTTTTTCTCTCCTTCAGGATCAATGCCCCTGATGACCGTTCCCGAGACGGTTCCGTCGGAAGAAAGCATCGCCTGTCCCAGAATGAACGGTGAGACAGCGACAACGCCTTTGGTTTTGGAAATCTGTTCCTGAATCATCTCTGGATGTGCCATGGGAACCCCCCGGCCATCCGTCAGGATAATATGGGAATTGATCCCCAGGATCTTGGATCGCAGCTTGTGCTGAAAGCCTGTCATCACGGCAAGGGTTGCCATAAGAGCGGCAACGCCCACGGTCACCCCTGAAATGGAGATGAATGTCTGGAAGGAGAGTCCGCTCTGCTTTCGCTGGGATTTGAGATAGCGAAGCGCAACCGTCCATTCAAAACGGGCCATCAGCCCTCCGGCTTCATTTGCGGAAAGAGGAGGACATCCCGGATGGAGGTTTGTTCGGTGAGAAGCATGACAAGACGATCGATTCCGATGCCTTCGCCGGCGGTGGGGGGGAGCCCGATCTCAAGCGCCCGGATGTAGTCCAGATCCGGGGGGGGAGCCTCCAGGTCGCCAGCCTGTCGCGATTCCATCTGGGCCTCAAAGCGCGCGAGCTGATCGTCGGGATCGTTTAACTCCATGAATCCATTGGCAATTTCGATTCCTCCGATGAAAAGCTCGAATCGGTCGGTAATCTCCGGGTTGTCCTTTGAAGAGCGAGCCAGCGGGGATATCGCTTTCGGATAACCCGTGACGAAGGTTGGCTGAATCAGTCCCTTTTCAATCGTTTCTTCAAACAGGGCATTCTGAAGGTCTGCAAAATAGGGTTTCCCGGCTCTTTTGGGGGGGATGGGGATTTTTGCACCCTTCAGGCATTCGATGAGTTTTGTCTCATCGAACAGATCCTGTTCGGAAAGGGCGAAATGATCCTTGAGGGAGCCAAGATAGGAGATCCTCCGGTAAGGTCCCATGAGTTCGATTTCGTGTTCACCAAACTGGACTGTCGTTTTCTGACGGATCTTTTGGCAAAGTTCCGGGATCAGAGCTTCGGTCAATGCCATCAACTCTTCGGGGGAGTGATAGGCCATATAGAATTCCATCATGGTGAACTCGGGATTGTGTCTCGGACTGAATCCTTCATTCCTGAAGTTTCGATTGATTTCGTAGACTTTTGTAAATCCTCCGACCACCAGTCGCTTGAGGTAGAGCTCCGGGGCGATGCGGAGATAGAGGTCCGTTCCAAGAGAGTTATGATGGGTGACGAACGGGCGTGCGAGCGCTCCGCCCGGAGACGGATGCATCATGGGTGTTTCCACTTCCAGAAAACCCCGATCATCCATGAATCTTCGGATCAGGGACAGAATCCGGGATCTGTCTTCAAAAACCTGACGGGCGGGGAGATTGACGATCAGGTCTATGTAACGTTGCCGGTAACGGGTTTCAATATCCGATAGACCATGCCATTTTTCAGGAAGAGGATGGACCGATTTGCCAAGGAACCAGAGGCTGGAGGCTTCAAGGGTGGGCTCTCCCGTCTTGGTTTTGAAAAAAGTCCCCTCGATACCCAGATGGTCTCCCATATCCAGGGTATCGTTAAAAATGTCGAAAACCCCTTCGGGAAGGCGATCCTTTTTGACGTAGATCTGAAAACGGTCTCCATTATCCTGAAGCGTCGCAAAAAAGGCTTTTCCGAAGCGCCTTAGCAGAACGACTCTTCCTGCAATCCGGCTTTTGATCGGGGATTCAGGCAAATGGTCCTTGTCTTGTCCTTCCTTCGTCCATGGTAATAGTTTCCGTTTCAGATCCCGGATGGATTCCCGATCCGGAAAAGCCATCCCGTAGGGATCGATTCCGTTTGAAAGGAGGATCTGTCTTTTTTCCCGGCGAACGCGTTCCTGTTCAGGGAGTTCTGCGTGATCTTGGTTCGTTGTGTTCACCTGATTTTCACCTGTCTGGTTCGTTTGGGATATTTTAGAATGTCTTCTGGATTGAAGGGATTTGATGGATCAGGTCCTGAGGTTTGAAAACGCCGCGCTCCGTGATGATTCTGGTGATGAGCCCGGCAGGGGTGACATCGAAGGCGGGATTGTAGACATCCACACCGATCGGTGCCACACGATTACCATGACCGATGGTCGTCACCTCTTCCGATGAGCGTTCCTCAATGGGAATCAGATTGCCTGTTTCCATGACAAAATCGATTGTTGAAAAGGGGGCCGCGACATAAAAGGGAATCTTGTGATAATGGGCGAGTACCGCCAGGGCGTAGGTTCCGATCTTATTGGCAACGTCCCCGTTTCGGGTAATTCTGTCGGCACCGACAATGACCGCTGAAATCTTGCCCTTCGCCATCAGGGAGGCGGACATTCCGTCGGTGATCAGTGTCGTGGGGATGTTATCGGCCATGAGTTCATATGCGGTCAAGCGGGCCCCCTGAAGATAGGGCCTTGTTTCATCGGCGAAGACATGAATTTTTTTTCCGGCCTCGACTGCCGCTCGGATGACTCCGAGTGCTGTTCCGTAGCCTCCTGTTGCCAAGGCACCGGCATTGCAGTGAGTCAAGACCGATCCCGATTCCGGAAAAAGCTCCTGGCCAAACTTTCCCATGGACCGATTCTGGGAAATGTCTTCCTCGTGGACAGATCGCGCCTCGTCGTAAAGAACCCGAGTGATCTCAAGCGGTGTCAAGCCTTTTGCGTAAAGGTCCGACCAGAGAGTTCTCATCCGGTCGATCGCCCAAAAAAGATTGACAGCGGTCGGACGGGTTTTTCCGAGGGTTCTTGAAACCTTTTCCATCCAGTCGGGATAGGCGCCATCGATCTTTTCCCGGGTAAACTCGTAAGATCCGATGGCAATTCCATAAGCCGCGGCGATTCCGATTGCCGGTGCTCCCCGGACAACCATTTCGCGAATGGAATTGGCAACATCATGATGATCGGTCGAAGTAACGGTCACCGTTTCAAGGGGCAAACGCCTCTGGTCGATCAGATGGAGGGACGGTGGTCCGTTTTTGGGAGTGTCGAAGACGATTGCATTTACCATGGGTCTGTATTGTAACGATGGATCAGACGAGAATCAAGAAAAAGGGAAAAGCGGAAAGGGGATGGAGGTTCCTTTCTTTAGATTTGCAGCTCCTTACGGCACGACGTGGAGAAAAGATCCCATGTGAGAATATCCTTATCAAATTGCTTATGATTGCTGTCGATAACAACTCCTAATGGTTCTAATGTTTTCTTGCAATTTATGATTTGCCACAAGTACAATCCGTTATGTGGCTATAACCTGATCTTTTATCGTTGGAATGCTCTTCCCCAAAACTGAAATCAGGTCTTGGTCCTTCCTTTTTGTTTTATAGAATCGGGAAGTTTTTTCCAGATTTCTCCAGAAAGCACCTGTTGAAATGCTCGACAATGGTGTTTTTCTTCATAACCTGTTCGACCAATCTTCGTTCGCTCATGTATCCTGAATCGAGAATTGGCAATAAGAGAAAGCTTCAGTCTCCCCCTTTGAGGGAGAATCGGCTCCGTCCTTTTTTATTTAAAGAAAGTTCGTTCATTGCTCACAGGCTTGATATTTCCTCCTTCTTTTTTTTCACTTCAACTTCTTCTTTTGATTACAAGCCAGCTTTTTTCCTATTGCTTTATAACTTGTCTAAAATTTGAGGGTACCGTCTTCAAACAAGGACAAAACTCACTGAATTCTCTTTTCAACGGGTGCATTATATGGCAAAAGTGCTGATCTTCGGATGTAAAAGGGGAAGCGTATCTTTTTAAATGGGGTGAAAGAGTTGTGAGGCTCATAAACGGTTGGCTGTTCGTTCTCTGTCTTATGGTCGCTGATTTGTCGGCCTTCTATTTGTCATTGACAGCCTCCTATTTTTCAAAAGTTCTCTTTTTGGGTCCTCTTTTCGGTGTTGTGGAACCGCATGCTCTTCTGTATTTCCTCTCCTTGTGGTGGATGCCACTTGTGCTGGTTGTGGTCTTTTCCTTTGAAGGACTTTATGGGCGAAGACTTCCTTTTTGGTCCGAGACCCAGAAAGTGACAAAGTCCATTTTCCTTTCTTTCCTGATGCTTTTTACCATCATTTCCCTCGACAAGCTATCGGGAAGTACCTCCCGTCTCATTTTTCTGGAAACAGGGTTTCTCTGCGTTTTTCTCATTCCTTTAGTCCGTCATTTGATCAAACCCCTTCTCCATAGATGGGGTCTGGGGACGCTTGATGTGGTTCTGGTGGGTGGGGAAGAAGGCGTTCGGCTGGTTTCTCTGGGTCTGACGAGAGACCACTACATGGGAATAAGACCGATGGCCTGGATCTGTGCCCCTGCCGGGCTTCCTGTCGAGGAAATCTCCTGCCGTCCCGGGCGATCGAAGGAAGGCAATTTTCTTTCGGAAAAAAAGCCTCCGACCCTTATGTGCCTCGGAAGCTGGGAAGACTGGAGAAGAGGGAATATCCCCCTGGCAGTCCGGGGTGCCGTGGTTGCGGCACCCTCTCTTCACGCCAGGGAGGTAACAGGGATAGCCAATGAGCTTCATCGCGACTTTCGCGATGTCTATATTGTCCCCAATGTCTCCCAGGTCAACCTTGTCAGTAGTGAGCTGATTTTCCTGTTCTATGAGGAAATCTTCCTTCTGGGCATTCGAAACAGCCTTCACTCCCGCTTAAACCGAAACATCAAATCTGTTGTCGATTGGATATTTGCATTTCTTCTTTTTCTCATTTTCTTCATTCCAGCCCTTCTGATTGCCTTGTTGATCCGGGTCTCGTCTCCCGGTCCTGTGATCTTTACACAAAAGCGATATGGCTATCAGGGTAGAACCTTTTCGATCCTGAAATTTCGGACGATGTACAAGGGGGCCCACGAATCGCTTGAAGAGATGTTGTCCAAAAATGTGGAGATCAATACTGAATATCAAAGGAATCATAAATTGAAACACGACCCGCGTGTGACCCCGATCGGTCGATGGTTAAGGGCGACAAGCCTTGATGAGCTTCCCCAGCTCATCAATGTGCTGAAAAGGGAAATGAGCCTTGTTGGTCCTCGCCCCGCTTTTGAAAAAGAGGTCTTCGAACACTATGGGGATCAGGCGAGCGAGTATATGCTTGTGCGACCGGGAATAACGGGGCTCTGGCAGGTTACCGGCAGGAATGATCGTCCTTTCGATGTCCGGGTCAGGCTTGATCTCTGGTACATCCGCAACTGGTCTCTCTGGCTTGATATCATGATCCTGTTCAGGACCATCGGGGTTGTATTGCTCAAAAAAGGATCATACTGATTGCTGTTCCGGAGCGATTTGAGATCCCTTTTTGGGGGTGGTTTATTTTCCCGATTCTCATTTCGAAATGGTCTCGTTCTTTTTGGGATTCTCTGTTTTGTTTCAGGGGAACTTCAGGGGAATGCCAGTGGGCAGACACTTGAGTTTGACGGAGGAGAAACGGTTTTTTCCCAAAATAGCCAATATTATTTTGCCGAAGCCGGTGATTTTCTGAATATTGGAGGGTTGGAGGAAAAGAAAAGCTCGTCGGACCATCCTGAAGTGGGGACTGCCTCAACGGATCTTCCCACGCTCCATCTTTTTGTGGTCGCCTCCTACTTTGCCTACGAAACCCCCGGAACATCCACGATGATTGAAAACTCCTACAATGGAATCACTCCGGCTTTGGGAGTGAGGATTCCTTTTCAAAACGGATTTTGGGAAGGGGATCTTGGAATTGCTTTGGCAGAGGCCTATCAGACGTCGACTCCTATCATTTCCCTGATTGGACTGTATGCCCAGACCGAGTATTACAGGACATTCGGACCGGGAGCCCTGGATATTTTTGCCAACTATACCGGTTATATCCAATATATTTATGTCCAGAGCCGATACCTGACTCCCGTATGGGAGGCGAAGAAAAAATCGGTCTCGCTTTATCTTGGACCTGAACTGATAGGACAGGGGAACAACTCCTACAATGCAGGGCAGGGAGGAGTGGCCCTTGGAGTTTCTTTTCCCGCCATCCATTCTTACCTCACCTTTGATGGTGGTCTTCTAAGGTCTTCCGTTTCGTCGGGGTGGGGTGGTTATCAGGGGTTTTCCTGGTATTGGTCTTTCTGAACATCAACTCATTGTCCGGGAAATCAAGAAGACGTCCTTCTGCGCTTGGCAAGCGTTTCGGAAAGCCAGTCTCCAAGAGCAGTCAACAGAGCAGTGGTTGAGAATCCAGTCACAACTTCATTCTGCCACCCCGAAAAGATGTTCCATTTCAATTCCCCCCATGAGATCAAAATCATCCGGGACGCTGATCTGTCCTGACATAAAGCCAAGATGACTCATTTGCCCGGATTCGGGTGCATCAAGGCGGCCGACTTTCACCGATGGTTTTCCGGATTGTGCTGTGATGGAGTGCTCAGTATTGACCGCTTGGGCAATGCAGAGCAGTGAGAGAAAGGTTTTGTCTTCGTGGATGTTCATGTCTTTCATCATGTCTCCTTTCAGATTCACTTTAAAGGAATGCGTCTAATATCACTATAGAAATCCTCAACCAAAAATATCCCGATTCCCTTTATACTTTTGGTAGATATCTGAGGCTTTTATTTTTCTCCTTGGATTGCAGGATACTATCCATGGGTATAGTATCTATTTATGAGAAGATCCACCGTTTTGCACCTGAAAAATATTCAAAAGATCTGAAGGGACAGAAAATTGATGAAAAGCCCCGCTGAACTGATTTCTGCCGGACTTTCCTATTTCGGTTTTGATGGCTTATCAGAAGAGCATGATGCTCACAACCATACCTCTTCGCATTCCCACACACATGGCCATCTCGACACCACCATCACGACGACACAGGAAGGGATCCGGGCCGTCAAGTGGTCCTTTCTCGTTCTATTGATCACAGCCGGGTTGCAGTTCGGAATCGTCTTGTATTCGGATAGCATCGCGCTGGCATCGGACATGATCCATAATATTGC
>JAKBPM010000042.1 GCA_021829515.1 Nitrospirota bacterium
GCGGCGCAACACTCGAAACGGTCCGACGCTATGTGGAATCTCAGGGAACGACTGAAAAAGCAGGAAGAAGAAAAACAAAACCGCCCGCTTGACCCCCTCTTGCCCTTCGGGCTAAGAAGGGGAATGCTCGGGCAGATGTTCACGAATGAATTCATCCTCCGGTGTCCGTTGGGGGGCAAAAATGGTCACCGTCCATCACAATCCCAAAATCCTTCCATCCCCTTCCGAACCCTTTTAAAGGTTGACTCGGTCACCAATCGTCACACTTGGTCATCACCTGTCAGAATCGGGGTTTTTCTCACTTTCACGGAGGTAACACCGGTTCAAATCCGGTTGGGGACGCCATTTTTTATCAAGCACTTGCGAGTTTTGACCTTCCGATGGAATCCCCTTGGTGTCCGTTCCAATTTCCTCCTTGAAAACTTGCTCAGACCTTTGACTGCGTTCCAGAGGTGGGTCGGTCCCAAGTGGGCATACCGGAGGATCATGCTTTGAGACTTGTGTCCCAGAAGAGTCTGAAGGGTCCGGTCATTGGCCCCGCTCATGGCGAGACGCGAGGCAAATGCATGACGGAGGTCATGGAAACGAAACAGGGCGAGGTTGGCCTTCTCGACCGCTTCCTTGAAATCATGGGACAGATGGGTTCGAGCCATCGCGCCGCCGATCGTATTCGCAAATACGGGAGCCGCTGGAACATCCTGCCCTGGAAGAAACAGAAGGACTTCCTGAACAGTACTGTTCATCAGAACTCTGCGGTTTGTTTTATTCTTCGGGTCCCTTGCCAGAAATGACCCAGCATTGAAGTCCACATCCCCCCATACAAGCTTCAATAGTTCCCCCTGACGACAACCCGTGTGCAGCGCCACAATGACAATCGGGTGAAGCCTTTCTGGAAGGATTTCAAACAAACGAACTTCCTGTTCCTCTGTGAGATACCGGACAAGGGTGTTACCGAACTTTGGGGCAGCAACCCGGGCAACGGGATTTTTTTCAATCAGTTTATTTCGAACGGCCCGGTTATACACCGCTTTGAGGACAACAAGGCTCCGGGCAATCGTCGCGGGTTTGTATCCCTCCTTTTTCATGGCACACATGATTTCTTCGACCATGAACGAGCGGATGCTCGTGGCCGGCTTGTCTCCAAAAGCATCAAGCCAGCGGCGAAGACGGGAGATGTCATCCCCTTTTCTCTTGTGATGCAAATACATCACAGCCAGTTCCCCAAATGTCGGTTCGTATTTCTTGACCAGCAATTCAAAATTTTAAAATTCCTTATTTTTAAAGAGGCAAGAAGGAATATGGAAAACCAGCGGGAATGGCCATGGAGGTATCGGCGGTAGAAATCGCTTGAGGAAGGGTTCAAAAGAAATAAGTGGGCGAAATACCCCATCGGAAGTTCGTTTCGGATGAGGACTGACCGAAGAAATTCTATCAATCATCGCAAGGGGGGATGCCCCGGTATTTCTTCTCATAGCGGGCCCAAATGGAGCCGGAAAGTCCACTTTCCGCGAGAAGAGGCTGGACCCGTTGGACTTCCCATGCATCGATCCGAACAAGGTCGGGAAAGAACTGTTCGGCCGACATCCAAAGACAAAACAGGATTCGCTGAAAGCCACTGAGGAAGCGACGGAGAGAATCCAAAAGGCTTTCAGCGAATCCCGATCGCTCTTGAGACAGTATTTTCCTATTCGGAAAGGTACAAGCTTGGCCTGATTGATGAGGCCAATGGAAAAGGGTTCAAGACCGTGCTCGTTTTTATCTGGGTCAATCACCCGGGATGTCGTAGCCGAAAGACGAGGACCTGAGACCTTTTCCAATCACGGACAGCCCCCCCCGAATTCATTCGTGGGGAGATTCAGTTTTGACAATAGGTGGCACACGATCAGCCATATCTCTGTGCGCTGGCGCACAGACGATTCTTCCTCCTGATCAGGATAATTTTTTCAAAATGTTATTAACTTCCTTGAGCGAAGCCAAGATTGCTTGTGGAGACCTTGATTCGCCTACCATGAGGGCCAATGAACGCATGAAAAGATCAAATCCCGAAGTTGTCAAAAAATCTGGGACCGCCAATTCGCTGATTCAGGTGCTGGGCCAAAGCGAACGCGTCAAGGATATCGTCGAAGAGTGTGCAGAGGACTTGTCGTCGCTCAATGCCGGACTAAAGAGTGAAATGGAGGGCGGAGATGTTTCGGCAGGAGTTGAAAATGCTCTCGAAAAAAGTGAGGCCGTCGAGGGTAAGGTGCAGGATGCTGCCGAGTCGTTGTCGTTGGTCAACAGTGCGCTGAAGATGGAGGTGAACGCGCGACATATTCTGGAAGATCAATTGGCCACGGTTATCAGACAGGGAGACGAGGCTCGGCATGCGTCCCTTCACGACCCTTTAACGGGCCTGCCTAATCGCGCACTGTTCAATGATCGACTGGAGCATGAACTGGCAGTGGCTACTCGGAATGGTCTTCATTTTGCCGTGATGTTCCTGGATCTGGATGATTTTAAGATGATTAATGATTCGTATGGGCACGACGTTGGTGATCTCGTCTTGAAAATGATCGCCGGACGACTCAAGCAAACGATGCGGGAAGAAGACACGGTCTGCCGCCATGGCGGTGACGAATTCCTGTATATTTTGACGAAACCCGAGAGCAAAGACGACATCGCAATCGTCGCGGGAAAAATTATCAAGGTGGTTCAAGAGCCGTGTGACATTCAGGTGCGTGACATCAGTGTCAGCTTTTGCATCAACCCTAGCATCGGAATATCGATTTTTCCGAAAGACGGCACGACTTCATCTGTGCTGCTTGATGTTGCGGACAAGGCCATGTACCGGGCAAAGCACAAGAAGTCTGGCCATTCATTTGCTGATGATGAATAACCCGGTTTCAATAGGCCAATGAGCGCAGTCGGGGAACTTAAATCTGGCCTTGAAAAAGCTCATTTCATACTGTCTCAATGGGATCATTAACGGCCTTGATGGGTCCGATGACAGGGGCCGACTTCCCACAAGTCAGCCGGTACCGGGGAACCTCCGTCTCCGCAATCGCTTTCCGGACGGTCGCCCGGTTGATGCAAAGATGACGTGCAATGCGGCGTATTAACCACCCTTCCTGAAGATGTTTCTTCTTGATAAACTCGACGTGGACCATTCCGATCATCCTTGCTTCCTCCCTGATGAAGTGTTGACTTTGCCATCAACAACTTTACAGGAGGAGATGTCGAGGTGGTCTACTTTTTCATTTCTACTTCCCCCTCAAGTGTTACACTTTTACATTACCATTCACACCAAAATCCTTCCATCCCCTTCCGAACCCTTTTAAAGGTTGACTCGGTCACCAATCGTCACACTTGGTCATCACCTGTCAGAATCGGGGCTTTTCTCACTTTTAAGGAGAGTGTGCTGGGATCGAAACCAAAGCAGCTCACCATATTTACCATAGGGTTTGTCCTTAACCTGGCTGCTCATTGTCGAGAGTAGTCAACACCTTTTCCACTAAATCCCATGGTAAACGCCGTCCATTGACACGCATTCGGTGATAGGCACCCCGGGCCACCAGTACAGAAATCTTTCCCGTCCGCACCATTTCGCTGACCAGCCACAATGTTCCGTGCACCCTGACGTGCTCACTTTCAGCAGCTGCCTTTAGATCCTTATCTCCCGTCAGCAGCGGGCACTCCATTTTCACTGCCAGCACCAGTGAAAACAGGTCATTTCGGCCAGGGCGCGGGTACATCCTGGCCAATTCGACCACGTGTTCGATCATCAACTCGTCGAGTTCCTGTACCTCAAGTCCCATGCCAAGGAGAGAGCGGTGCTGTCCCTCCAACTCCTCGTAAAAGAGCACGTCGGGTACAGCGAACCGATAATTTAGACTGAACATGGGTGCGAGAAGCCCACCAATCTCGATATCGATCAGGATATTCGCATCACTGATAAGCAGCAACATCGCTGCCCTCCAGAGTTCGTACGGTCTGGAAGGCAGTTAGAGACATTTTCATCAGTTCTGCCGCTTTTGATTCTCCTATGTAATTTTCTGCAAGCGCGTGGAAGACTCGTTGCTCAAACACGTGCGCTTTCTCAGCCGGGTACGGGTTACCCGGCTCAGTAATATGCCAACCCTTGATCCGAAAGAGCTTCACTTGGTTGCTCATCCATGCCGGTGTCACGATGCCGAGATCACGAGCCCGGTAGAGAATGGCAGACATGCTGAGGCCAAACTCTTCCTTGAGCAGGGCAAGTTCCTTAGGCTCGATGTAGTTTCGGTGAGCCCCGAGCTCCTGTGTCACGGACTGGCGTGGAAACAGAAAAGCACCGGCAAAGCGGTTGCAGGCCATCTCCTCATCAAGTTCAGACTCCAGCCGCTTGGCGAGCATCAGATGGCCGAGTTCGTGCGCGAGCGTGAAACGTTGGCGGTCACCAGGCCAATTGCTTCCGACGACGATGATCGGCATCTGATTGACGGAAGCTGCCAGCCCGTCGAATTTGGGATCCGCATTAGCATCGATCATGAACACTCGGATGCCGTGTGTCTCCAAAACGTCGACCAGGTCCGGAATTGGGTCGTAGCCTAAGTCCCATGATTTTCGAACCGCCTCGGCAATGTCCTCGATTTGACTGAAGTCGGTGACCGATGTCGGGAAGCCCATCACCGGGACAAACGGTGCCACAGGCGGCTCAGGGAACAGATTTTCGAGCTCGATGCGCCGCTCAATCTGATCGATCACCTCATGCTCAATGGCCTCCAACCGCTTCTTAGGCAGGGTGCTGCGCTTGCGGTACTCAATCCGATCGAGAGCCACGGTCTCAGGCCGAAAAAAATATTCGGTGCGCACGTTGAGCGCCCGAGAAAGCTTGAGCAGAGTAGCGGACGTCGGAGTTACTTGCTCATCCTCGTACTTCTTGATGGCGGCATGCGTCAGTCCGACCTGAGAGCCCAGTTCGCGCAGCGACAGCCCCGCCGCTTTTCGGGCCCGGTACAGCCGTTGACCAATCATAATCAGACCCTCCATTGAAAGTTTACATACATATTAATCATAGTTATATCTGTAAACTGAAGTCAAAGGCGAAATGCAGTATGACTGGCGGGTCAGGTCAAGTTCCCAATTGGCCTGTCAGATGGGTTCACGGTAAACCATAGGAGGATTGCCATGGCAAAGAAACATTTTCCAAAGGGCCTTGATGGCCGCATGCGGGATGAGAATGGTGAGATCCGCCAGAAGCGCAGCGACACGAAAGTGGAAACACTGCGCAAGATCTACGGCAAAGATTTCGCCAGTGGCTACCGGTCAGACGCGCAGCTGGGCACGGTGCTCAAGCGTGAGGGCCTTGAAACCCTGGATCAGTTGCTTAAGAAAACTGAGTAGACAATCGGCAGTGCCTTCGCAGCGGATGATCGAACCAACCTCGGAAGCAAGCGAACTGGTCAGCGGGTGTCGATCGCCACCGGCAAAGCGCGAATCAACGAGTACATTGTTGCACTGGAAGAAGTCTGAGTGACCTCGCAGCATCGACTCACCGCGCCAAACCAGGCCGCATCGCCGAATGAGGGGCTTCGTGCCGTGAAGGCCCCCCCAATTCTATGAACAATCTGCTCCCGCTTGTAGGGAATATCAATTTCAAGAAAGGGCGTGAATGTGTCGAAAACGCATAACTTGTTTATCAGCCACTCGTGGGCTTACGGAGATGCTTGCGACAAACTTATTACGCTGCTCGATAAGCGTCCCTACTTTCTTTACAAGAATTTTTCTGTTCCAAAAGACGACCCGATTCACACCAATCGAAGAAGGAGAGGGAGAACTATGAAAAGCTTTGACATGAACCCTGATTATGACCTGACGAAGGCGCGGAGGGGGGCTGTTGTGTCCCGTCCGGAAAAAACCCGCATCACTATTTGGATTGATAATGATATTCTGGAAGCCTATAGATCCCATGAGGAGAAGACTGGAAAGGGCTATCAAACACTGGTGAACGAAACCTTGCGAACGGCGATTGGATTAGGGGACCGGCCTGTTACGGAAGAGGCTCTTCGTCGGATTCTCCGTGAGGGATTGGCCCATCAGTAACTTTTCAGCATTTTAAGACTCATGGAAAATGACAGTTTCATGTAACCAAATGGAAGTATCCCGGCTTTATCTCCTCGGTGCGTTTGATCAGAAGCATCTCGACGATCTCCCGGTTCGAAGGATCCGGATGCACTTCCCGGATAACGTCCATGGCCAGGGGCGCATTTCCCGACGGGATGACCAAGAGAACCGTCCCGCTATAACCGCCATCATTCTCCCGAATCCTGTCCCGATAAGCTGCCTGTTTTTCCGCGTTCGATATCGGTTCTTCTCCTGATGTGATCCTCCCGAGTCTTGTCGACAAGGTCTTTTTCAAGAAGTTTAGGTGTCCGTTTAGGTGTCCGTTGGGGGGCAAAAAGGGTCACATTCCATCACAATCCCAAAATCCTGCCATCCCCTTCCGAACCCTTTTTAAAGATTGACTCGGTCACCAATCGTCACACTTGGTCATCACCCGTCAGAATCGGGGTTTTTCTCACTTTCATGACAGCAACACCGGTTCAAATCCGGTTGGGGACGCCATTTTTTATCAAGCACTTGCGAGTTTTGACCTTCCGATGAAATCCCCTTGGTGTCCGTTCCAATTCCTCTCCTTGAAAACTTGCTCAGACCTTCGACTGCCTTCCAGAGGTGGGTCGGTCCCAGGTCGCATGCCGGAAGATCATGCTTTGAGATCCCGGACAGTTTTTATTTCAGCCAAATATGATCTCCTGTTTATTCCCTTTCTTCCTTCAGAACCTTCCCCCCACCCTTATCCGGCTCGACCCGTTCAAGGATTTCTTCTTTCTTGAGCTGCTTGATCTGACAGATGATCCCATTGCGGGAAATGCCGATCTCGTTGGCCACTTCCTGGAGGGAAAGGGAAGGGCTCTCGAGATCAGTTCGAAATTCTCTTCCGGGTTTTTCCTCTGGCTTTCTCCCCAGTTTTCTGGGGAGTCTTCCCGTGAGGAAGGGAAAGGAAAGCTCAACCACAAGCCAGCGGTACGACTGATGGCCAGTGACTACGGTCGTCAGTTTTCTTCGGAAAAAGTCCTACGGGAGTTTGATTTGAGCTTCAGATCCGTCGAGGAGACCCGTACGGATGAACTTGGTTGGTTTCAGAAAAACGGCTACCTGTCCTGAAACAGGTCTCACGACAGGAGTCGGCTGTTGCAGCGGAATATTCAGCACCCATCTCTCGAGAGTGTGGGATGTAGCCTGGAGGTTTTAAATCCATTAATTCCGCTTATCCAGTCTATCCAATACGCCATCACTGGTGCTAAAATCCAAAAAAGACTACATATCCTATGGAGATCCGCAAAATGAACAATCCCAGACTTTCGGTTGCGCCAACTGCCGAGGAAATTGCCGCGCGCATTGAAACCTTGACCTGTGACCGGTGTGACGCAGGCAACCTTCTGCCGTTTGACTTTACATTTGCCTTCCAGCCCATTGTCGATATCAATACCAAAACAACCCACTCCTATGAAGCACTCATTCGAG
>JAKBPM010000043.1 GCA_021829515.1 Nitrospirota bacterium
TTTCTTCCCATATCTTCTCAGAAAAGAAGACACATGAAACAATCCTGCGCTATAAGACCAAAGATCCTGACGGACTGCCACATACGGTCCTCTGCCGAATCTTTCCCATGGAAAATCCTCAAGGATCCACTCTTGTCCATATTCAGGACATGACCGACATAGAAACGCAATCAAGGGAGAGTCTCGCAATCAGCCGATACCAGGAGATCCTGGGAAAGATCGCGCATCTTGCTGTCAGCGGAGCTTCTCTCAAAGATGTCGCTGACTTTACTTCCCGGGAAACAGCCCGAGCATTGAATGTCGAATTCTGCAAAATTTTGATTCCAGGCGACTCTGACCCGCTCCTGCACCTCCTTGCCGGGGTCGGGTGGGATGCCGAATTTGTCGGAAGCTATGTCCAGGAGGGTGGGGTTCACTCACAAGCTGGTTTTGCCATCCGTGAGAGAAAACCGGTCATCGTCCGGGACATGGTGACAGAAAAAAGGTTTTCTCCGTCGCTCCTTCTCTCAAGACATGGAGTCCGCTCAGGGGTCAGTGTCCCGATGATGTTTCAGGGACAGGTGCTTGGTGCCATGAGCGTCCATACCATTTCGGTTCGACAATTCGACTCCCGTGAAATCGACTTTCTTGAGACAGTGGCCAATACATTCGCAACCATACTTGACCGCTGGAAAAGGGAAGAAACACAACTCTCCCTCTACAAGAGACTTTTTGCCCAAATTCAGGACGGGGTCATCCTGACCGACAAAAACGGCATTATTCTCGAATGGAATCCGGCAATGGAGAAAATGTCAGGATGGTCACGAGAAGAAACAATCGGAAAAACTCCGGCATTGCTCTCCTCGGGCCGCCAAGGACCGGATTTTTACAACCTGTTATGGCAGACACTTCTTTCCGGCAACTCTTTTGTCGGAAGATTCATCAACAGGCATAAAGACCAGACAGAATTTCTTGTCTGGGAGAATATCAGTCCGGTTATGGATCCCGACAACACAATCCGTTACTTTCTCTCCATTCTGACCGACCTTTCAGAAAGAGAAAAGCTTCTGGAAGCGCTCAGACAAACGGAGCAGATCAAGCTTGTCGGCCAGCTTTCCGGCGGCCTTCTTCACGAAATCAGAAATCCGCTTATTGGAATGGGCAGTCTCGCAGATCATATCGGAGCATCGAAAAAGCTCCCCGAAGATCTGCGTCGACAAGTTCAGCTGATTGCGGGAGAAGCTCGAAGGATAGATGATCTTCTGGAGTCCCATCTTTCTGTCATGAGGCCAAAATCATTCGATTTTCAGCTTCTGAACCTGGTGGATCTGGTAGAAGACGCCCATTCTCTTCTCGCCCAGGCATTTCGGAAGGCAAAAGTCCAGTTTATCCTGACCCACGAAAGTCCAATCAAGGAAATCGAAGGAGCTCGGGGTCCGCTTCAGCAGGTTTTTTTAAACCTGATGATGAATGCCCTCGATGCGATGCCAGATGGAGGAACCATGACCGTTGACATCGACCTCCATCCTCATCAAAACAGAAAGGGCATCAACATCACAATACGGGACTCGGGAAAAGGGATTCCGGAACATATTCTCAAAAGGCTGCATGAACCGTTCTTCACCTATGGGAAGGCAAAGGGCGTAGGACTTGGGCTCTCCATTACAAGAGATATTCTTGACAGACACCAGGGACAGGTCTCCATTGAAAGTCCTGCAGGACAAGGGGTTCTGGCAACCGTATGGCTGCCGGTCAAACAGGAGGACAAATGATCGCAAATGTTTTGCTTGTCGAAGATGAGCCATCGATTCGGGAAGCGTTTTCCATAAAACTCTCCGAAAAAGGATATCTCGTTCAGACAGCCCGAAATGGAGAAGAAGGGATCAGCCTGATCAAAAAATTTAATCCGGACATTCTCATTCTTGATATGGTCATGGCCGGAATGTCTGGAATGGATGTATTAAAGGAGGTCAGGTCCCAGGATGCGGATATCCCTGTTATCGTCCTCACCGCACGAGGAACGGTCAGGGATGCTGTTGAGGCCATGCGCCTTGGTGCCTTTGACTTTGTTACAAAAAGCATCGATATGGATGAACTGCTGCTCTCAATGGCCAACGCAACCCGATTCCTTTCTCTCTCGAGGGAAGCCAGGTACTGGACGGGCAAAGAGTTTGAGCGGTATTCCCTGGAACATATGGTTGCCGAGAGTGACTCAAGCCTCCGGCTCAAAAAACAGGTTCGGGATCTGGCAGGCAATGATCAGGTCACAGTGCTCCTCCAGGGTGAAACAGGCAGTGGCAAGGAGTATGTCTCAAAGGTACTTCATTATAACGGTCCACTGGGGAACAGACCTTTTATAGAGGTCGATTGCCCGGCAATACCTTCGGAACTTTTTGAAAGCGAGCTGTTTGGTTATGAAAAAGGATCTTTTACCGGAGCCTCCGGAAAAAAGGTTGGATTGATTGAGCTTGCAGATGGAGGAACGGTTCTTCTTGATGAAATAGGAGATCTTCCCCTGCCCCTTCAAGCCAAGTTACTCAGGGTGATCGAAGAGCGAACAATCAGAAGGGTGGGTGGTGGAGCGCAATTTCCCGTGAATGTCCGATTTATGGCAGCAACACATCGGGATCTCCGTCAGGCCGTGAAGAATGGGACATTCAGGGAAGATCTTTTCTATCGCCTGAATGTAGTCGTTCTATCGATTCCCCCACTGAGAGAGAGAAGAAAGGACATCATCCCGATTTCCGAAAAATTCCTGTATAAATCGGCACAGATTTTCAGAAAGAAAATTCACCAAATCTCCCCATCAGCAAAACAGCTTCTCATCAACTACGATTTTCCCGGAAACATCAGGGAGTTATCGAATCTGATCGAACGGGCCGTGCTCTATTGCTCGGGAAACCAGCTTGAATGCGAACATTTTCCTGCCGAGATTCAATCGCGGAAACACTTCTCCAACGGAAAAATGCTGGAACAACATTCAGACCAGCAGGAATTATCCATTCCGTTCAGGCTGGGACAGGATTCGCTAGACAGCCATGAACAGGAACTTATCTCCAGAATCATGGCACATTCTCATGGAAAAAAGGTACTCGCAGCAAAACTTCTGGGGATAAGCAGATGGGCACTCGAAAGAAGAATCAAGGCGGAAAAATGAAAAAGGGGACCGGGAGTTACCACCCCGATCCCCTTCATTATAAGAAAGAAACGATCAATAGGCCTTGCTGAAGCCTGCTTCATCGCCATAGTTCCAAAGTTTCTGAGCGGCGGACCATTTCCACTTCTTTGTCAGATTTGAAAGGAAAACATCAACATCTGCATCGGTCACAGGACCCTTTGCCATGAAACGGCAACGATACCAGTTAACCATCATCAGGTCAGGGCTGACATATCCTGGCCAGACCTTTGTTCCCCTGTTTGAAATGAACTCGATCTTGAAGGCGCCGTAATCATCAAAAGCAGGAATTCCGTCTTCAGTAATAATATAGACATCAACACCAACAAGTGTAATCGGCTTGGCAGGTCTTTTTGCCCTTCTGGAAGTGGCTTCTGTAAGCATTTTTAGTTCTCCTTTTTCTGATAGGATTAAACGGTTTCCATCGCCTTGATGATGGCATCGGCATATTCATCGGTAGACGCCGTCCCGCCTGCATCGTAAGTCAAATGTTTTGCTTCGGCCAAAACCTTGTCCACACCTTTTTCAATACGGGTGGCGGCTTCATGCTCATTCAACCACTTCAACATCATCACACCAGAAAGAAGAACTGCAGAAGGATTCACTTTTTTCATGCCGGCATACTTTGGAGCGGAACCGTGAACAGCTTCAAAGATTGCGCAGTTATCGCCAATATTGGCACCAGGGGCGAAACCAAGACCACCGACCAATCCAGCACAAAGATCCGAGAGGATATCTCCGTAGAGATTAGGAAGAACCAGACAGTCAAACTGACCTGGATTGCGAACAAGCTGCATGGAACAGTTATCGACGATGATGTCTTCGGCGATAATCTCCGGGTATTTCTTTGCAACTTCACGGAAGGCTTCCAGAAAGAGACCATCGGTCATCTTCATGATGTTAGCCTTGTGAACGCACTGAATCTTCTTCCTGTTATTCGCCTTCGCCCATTTAAAAGCAAACTCGGCAATACGAACGGATCCCGGCCAGGTGATAACCTTAAGGCACTGGGCAACTTCGTCTGAAACCATATGCTCGATGGCAGCATAAGAGTCTTCCGTATTTTCCCTGAAGCTCAGGATATCGATTTTGTCCCAGGGACGCTTCAAGACAGGGATCAATTTGGCAGGGCGAACGTTTGCATAAAGGTCGAACATCTTTCTGAGGGTCACATTGGCGCTCTTATGGCCTGTGCCGACAGGTGTTGTCGTTGGTCCCTTGATGGCAAGCTTGTTTTTTGCGATTGATTTGATCGTTTTTTCCGGTAAAAGCGTGCCATGTTCCTTAAGGCAATCGAGACCGATCTCTTCATATTCCCATGTGATGTCAACACCACTATGGTCAATGACTCTTCTTACCGCCTCACAGATTTCCGGTCCGGTACCCTCTCCAGGCAACATCGTAATGACATGCTTTTTCATTAATAAAATCCTCCAGGATGCACCAATGTTCAGTCCTCTTTCCTCCCCATTGAAGAAAGAGTTGTTCCAAGCTAATAGCAACAACCATACCAGTTTCCATATTCCTTTTTTAATATATTCTTAGCGTTTTATATCATTGAGCATTACTGGAATACGTGCGAAAAATAGGTGTGATTTCGCACGTATTCCTAACCAAGAGCACAACAGTTAAAAACAGGAGAAGAATAAAAAGAAAATCAAAAAAACAGGGGTCCCCGGTTGGGCATTGACAACTCTTTTTTTACTGCCTAATATAATTCATGTATCATGCATCTTTTAGAGACAGGGAATACATCAGGAATGGATTGTTCAACGAAGAAAATTCCAACAAGGAGGAAAGATGGCTATCAACACGGATCTCATCAAAAAAAGCGCACAACTGATCGCACCACTCGGCAGCACCGTCACGGAATACTTCTACAACACAATGTTTACAGAGCATCCTGAAGTCAGAAAAATGTTTCCTGCAGAAATGGGAGTACAGGCCCAAAGACTTTTCGATTCTATCGTATATATCACTTCGAATATCGACAAGCCGGACGCACTTGTCCCCTATCTCCAGAGACTTGGAACCGGTCACATCAAGTTTGATACAAGACCGGAGCATTATCCGATCGTAGGAAACAGTCTGATGAAAACATTGGCACATTTTGCGGGCCCGGCCTGGACAAAAGAAATGGCCGAGGCATGGAGTGAGGCTTATAACCTCGCAGCATCTGTCATGATCGAAGCAGCATCCAAAGCCATGGATCCAGAACGTTATCAGCCTATTTCAGCCAAATAGTCCCTCTCCTCAAAAAACAAAAAGGCCTTGGGCAAATAGACGCCCTTGGCCTTTTTTTATAACCACACTGGAACTTTCCACAGAAGAAACCCTTGAAAGAGCCAACCCCTGCTTGGTCAAATAAAATGACCCGCTCGACTAAACCTTGGGTGATTTCTCTGACTCTACCTTGGCTGCCTCCGGCTCATCTTTGTAAGCTCTTCTGAAATTAGATATCGCTTTTCCCATCCCCGCACCGATCTCCGGAAGTTTTCGACCTCCAAAAACCAAAAGGACTATACCCAGAATCACAATCAGATGGAGTGGTTCAAATAGACCGGTCAACATAAAAACCTCCAATTGGCATATTGAGGAACACTTGTTGGGGTCATTATATCACATTCCTGTTTTGAACACACAACAAAGAAACAGATCCAGTTTTTCCTAACAAAAAAAGGGGAGTCGCTCACGCGACTCCCCTTTTTGAAACACTATACGACAGAAACTATGATCTTGCGGGCTGAGCCACTGGTGAAACAGGAACAGTCGCAGGTGACATAGCAGTCCTGTAGGCATTGTAAACAAAGATCCACTGACCGGTAATGATCAGGAAACCGCCCCAGGAACGAGCAACCATGTAAGGATGTGTTGCAACCACAGAGTCGATGTATGGAACTTCATAAACCTTCGCTGCGGCTTGGATCAAACCGGCTGCAGTCAGACTGGTCCAGAAAATGATGAACCCGATCGCAGTAAGCCAGTAATGCCAGAGTTCAAGAGTCGGGTTGAATTTCTTCCGGAGAAGACGCTCAACACCATAGTAAGTTCCACCAATCTCAATAAAGGTGGAAAAGCCAAGGATACCAAGATGGGCATGAGCAACAACCCAGTGAGTTCCATGGATGTACCAGTTGATGGCACGAGTCTGCTGAAAACCGCCCTGGAAGTTCAGGGGGATAGCAAAGAGGGTACCTGTGGTCACCCAACGCAGTGCAGGAACCTCAACAAACAGTCTCCACTTTCCGTACATGGTCAACAGGGCGTTCGCAAGGAATGCCATTGACGGAACGAGGATAAGAACACCGCTCACGGAGGAGAAGGACTTGAGCCACTCCGGGATTGGGGCACCCATCAGATGATGAGCTCCTGGTGTGGAGTAAAAAGCGAAGTTGGACCAGAAGTTCAGATGAGCCAGCTTATGGCTGTAAAGCGGGTTCCCCGTCAGTTTCGGAATCATGTAGTAGGCCACAGCCATGGACATTGGGGTGATCCAAAGCCCAAAGAGGTTATGTCCTGACCACCAGGTCAAAAGAGCCTCATTCAAACCTGTAACATGAAACACCTCAACGGACTGGGACAGGGCAAACGTTGTAGGCAAATACAGAAAGCAGCCCATAAAGATCCAGAGAGTCGGATAAATTCCTTTCACACGACGGTTCAGGACTGTCATGTAAAGGTTTGCCGCTAGCGGGATGAGAATAAAGGAAAGGACGTAAACATCGATCGGCCAGATAAAGTCCGAATACTCACGACCTGATTCAAAACCGAGATCGAGAGATACGTCGGCAACAAAGCCTCCGAGGTTCCACATCCATGCATTGAATACCCCAAGTTTTTCACTCCACAGTTTGTTTCCGCAGAGAAGTGGGGTCATGTAAAGAACCGCCGCGCCGAAAGCCATGGAGATCCACATGAAGGCGACCGTCATCACATGGGCAGGACGGATGTGACCGAAGTTCAGGTACGGCGTTCCGCTTAAAATATCCGGATACGCCAGTTTCAGGGACGTAACAAACCCGAGGGTCGTCCCGATCGCCAACCAGAGGATTGACGAAAAAAACATGGTTCTTGACGCAGTCCCTTCCGGAACCGATTTCTTTAGCATGGAAACTCCCCTTTCAATAATGCATCCGGTGGTAACTTGCCCCACATTTACAAACAGCCGGTTCCTTTGCCTCTGA
>JAKBPM010000044.1 GCA_021829515.1 Nitrospirota bacterium
CAGAGACTGGTATTCCGTCCTGTTCACGCACAAGAGCCAAGACAATATGTTCCGTCCCAAGATAATCATTCTGGTGCTTTTCGGCCTCTTCCCTTGCCATAATGATAACTTTGCGACCTTTTTCTGTAAATTTGTCCATCATGACGCATCTCCTTGGATAAGGCCCGATTCAGGACAACTAACCTTCTGAAAAAATGGTACTCCCCACCTCCATTCTAGTCAAGGCGGTCCGCTAAGGTTTGGTGACAATAATGTCCGAGTCCCCTCTCCATCCTGTTTTTCCGCAAGCTCCTATGGAAGGCTGTCTGCCCTGGCCAGATTTACCGGGGGAGCACCTTCCCGTCTATTCCTCCCCAGTAGTACCAAAGAGAAAAGTTAGGGGTAACAGCAAGATATTCATTTGTCCCGAATGCGGGAAGAAGAACGCCCGCCGACATGGCCAGCCGCTCCGTCAGATTGACTTCAAAGGTCGGCTGAACACCGAGAATGTTGAAAGTATTCGGTCGAGTCGAAACTGTATTTCCATCGATGCTGAAGGGAAGCCCTGAAAGCCCCACGAACTCCATAATGATCCCGAGTCCCCTCTGATCGTTGATCACATCTTCAATTCCCAGACGGTATTGCGCAATATCGCCGTATTGATTGAATGTTGATTTGGTTGATCCGGGCAAGACTCCCGATCCGGGGAATGAGTATGAGTACAAAAAATCACCATAGATTCTGATTGGCTTGATGTTCTTTCTCGCCAGGAAAACGGCAGTCAGGCTTGGTTCCCCGAGATGCGTTGATGGAACCACTGACAGGGGAGGAAGGGTGGAGCTCTTTGGCAGCGGGGTGCCAAGCCAGGAAGATGTTGGAACAGTCACAAGAAGCGCCGTCGAAAAGGAGGGTCTGGAGGTTTCGGGATCCTGGATGACCCAGCGATGCTTGATTCCGATGGTGGTGTCATTGAATCCCGCTCCGTCGGTGACCTGTCCCTGATAAGAGGAAAAAGTGCCGAGGAGAGAGGGCAAAAAAACAAGTTCTGTATTGGCATCCACTCCATAAAACATGGCAAAAAGAGCCAGAAGCTGATTTTTGGAAAACCCCTGAGGAAGACCGTTGATTCCCCCGCTGTCAGAGTATTCTCCTTCAGTCAGCGCACCGTAGAAGAAAAATCGTCCGTTGAACTCTCCCTCCGGGAGGGAATCCGCCTGGGGCATATAGTTCGGGCCGGCGGTCATGGGGTTCCAGGAATGTCGATAGGCTTCGATCGCATCCCGTCCGTTTCGGGAGAGCGGAGTGGTTTCGGTATCGATAGGGGCGGGTTGGGAGTTTGTGGGCTGGATGGTTTTGGTGGAGGGTTTTTGAACCGGGATTTTGCCGGATTTTTGATCTTTGGTGGGTTGGGATACACTGGAAGGAGGGTTGGGTGCAGGGTCTGCCCCCCAGGCATTATTGAGAGTAATCACCTCAAATTGGTAAATAAAAACGATAATTAAAATGATTTTCGATAAAACAGACACTAGTTTGATCATATGAACGGCCTTTCATTCGACGGAAAGAATATTTCTATTGACAGGTGGACGCAAAAGTTACTATGTAAACAAAATTGTCTTTCTGTTGTGTTCAGGCTTTTGAACAGTTGAGAGGGTTCTGTAGTCAATTCATTATAAATATCTTATGATCTATGATGATTCATCAATATCCGAATCCACTTCATTTGTGGCACACAAGTTGCTTCATAACCTGTATTTCCAGAAATGACTTCAACGGCATTCCGGAGGAGGCAGGTTCGATGAACAAGACAGAGACCCCACAAAAAACACCTTCTCCAACAATCTTTGACGAGATGTTTTCTCCAGAAAAGACACCCAGGCCGGCCTATGAGGTTTTTCAAAGGTGGATGGACAAGGTCGATATTTCCATCCTTCATCACAAACAGGCTGAAGCGGAGGCCCTTTTCAAGCGTCTCGGCATCACCTTTTCTCTCTATGGAGCCGAACAGTCCGGGGAACGTCAAATCCCCTTCGATATCATTCCAAGAATTTTCTCAAGATCGGAATGGAGAATCCTTTCGAACGGATCCTGTCAGAGAATCAGGGCGATCAACGCTTTTCTTTACGATATTTATCACGGTAGGGAAATCATCCGGGCGGGCATTATTCCCGAGTCCCAGATTATGGGAAATTCCCTCTACAGAAAAGAGCTGGAAAATGTCACCCCTCCCGGCGGTGTTTATGTTCACATTGCCGGAGTGGATATCGTAAGGGTTTCCCCCCATGAATTCTATGTCCTGGAAGACAATTTGAGAACTCCCTCGGGTGCTTCGTACATGCTTGAGAACAGGAGCATGATGATGCGTCTCTTTCCCGAGGTCTTCGATCTGATGAACATCGCCCCGGTAGACCATTACCCCCAGACTCTCCTTCACACGCTTCAGGAGCTTCTCAGAAGCCAGCACGGAAATCAGTCCCCCTGCTCGGTCCTTCTCACACCGGGTGTTTACAATAGCGCTTATTTTGAGCATGCCTTCCTCGCGGAGCAAATGGGTGTCGAGCTCGTTGAGGGTCAGGATCTTTTCGTGTCAAACGATAAGGTGTACATGAGAACGACCCAGGGGTCCCAGCAGGTCGATATCATTTACCGCCGTATCGACGATGATTTTCTTGATCCGAAATATTTCAGGAAAGACTCCATGATCGGGGTAGCGGGTCTTCTTGATGCCTATCGGGCTGGTAACATCCTTCTTGCAAATGCTTTGGGGACTGGTGTCGCAGACGACAAGTCGACCTATACATTTGTTCCGAAGATGATCGATTTCTATCTGGGAGAAAAGCCCCTTTTGAAGAATGTCGAGACCTATTGTCTATCGAATCATGAGGATCTTCAGTATGTTCTTGATCATATTTCGGAGCTGGTTATTAAGGAAGTGGGTGGATCCGGGGGGTACGGGATGCTGGTCGGCCCGGCGAGCTCCAAAAAAGAGATCGAGGACTACCGGAAAAGAATCCTTGCGGATCCGGCCAACTTTATTGCCCAGCCAACTCTTTCTCTGTCCACTTGTCCGACCTTCGTAAACTCCGGGATCGCGCCAAGACATGTCGACCTCAGGCCATTTGTCCTCTCGGGAACCGGGGTGTCGATGATTCCGGGAGGGCTGACCCGGGTGGCCCTCAAGGAAGGCTCTCTGGTTGTTAATTCTTCTCAGGGTGGCGGGACAAAGGACACATGGATTCTGGAGGAGGAATGAGATGCTCAGCAGAACCGCATCAAATGTTTACTGGATGGCAAGATATATGGAAAGAGCCCAGAACACGGCCAGGGTTCTCAACATCATGTATATCATGTCCTTGATACCCCATGAAAAGAACCCCGACTTTACCGAATGGAACGCTCCCCTGAACATCACGGATACCCGTGAGTCCTTTTTGAGCCGGTACAAAAGCGTGACACCCAGAAATGTTCTTCTGTTCATGGGCTTTGATCAGGACAACCCGGTCAGTATCTATGCAAGTCTCAGACGGGCGAGGGAAAATGCGAGGGGGGTCCGGGGAACCATCACCTCGGAAATGTGGGAAAGCATCAATGACACATGGCTTGATTATCAAAGCTTTCAGGCGAAAGCCAAGAATGAAGCCGATTTCCGGCCGATTTTTGACTGGGTCAAACAAAGGGCACACCTGTTTAATGGAATTACGCACGGAACCATTCTTCAAGACGAAAGCTTCCATTTCATCCAGCTGGGAACATCGATTGAGAGGGCCGACAGTACAGCCCGAATCGTCGATGTCAAATACCATATTCTTCTTCCGGATCCGAAAGATATCGGAGGTGCGGCGGACTATTACCAGTGGGGTGCCCTTTTGAGATCCCTCAGTGCGTTTACGGCCTTTCGAAAAATCTACCAGCAGTCGATCACCCCGATGAAGGTGGCCGAGTTCCTTCTTCTCAGGGAAGATCTGCCCCGCTCCCTTCATGCCTGTCTCGACCAGGTTGTGGGAACACTTTCCATGATCGGCGGACGTTCGGGTGGAGAGGTTCGCAGAATTGCCGGGGAAATCCATGCCAGGTTGCATTTTTCCCGGATTGAGGACATTTTTAAAGTGGGGCTTCATGAATACATTGATGATTTTCTGAAAAGGATCGAGGCTCTTTCTAACGAGATCCAGCAGGTTTACTTCTCTCCGGAAGCCCATAGCGGCCCAACCATGCAAGGACGGTTTCAATGACCTATTGTGCGGCAATGATGATGGACAAGGGTCTTGTCTTTGGCTCTGATTCCCGGACGAATGCCGGGGTCGACAACATATCCATCTATTCGAAGATGAAGGTCTACGAGCGCCCCGGTGACCGGGTGATTGTCATCCTGACCTCCGGAAATCTTTCCATTACCCAGGCAACACTCTCCAATCTTGACCGGAGGGCCCATTCCGGGGATGGCCGTGAAACATTATGGTCCGCACCCTCGATGTTTGATGTCGCGAGTGTGGTGGGGGAGGTTTTGAGGGAGGTCCAGGCAAAAGATGGTCCCCACCTTATCAAGAACTATATCGACAGCAATGCTTCCTTTTTAGTGGGAGGACAGATTCTGGGGGAAGAGCCGCGGCTCTTTCACGTCTATGCCCAGGGAAATTTTGTGGAAGCCACCCAGGAAACCCCCTACTTCCAGATTGGCGAAGCCAAGTACGGGAAGCCCATCATCGACCGGCTGATCAGGGCCGATACGGACTTGACCGATGCCGCAAAATGTCTTCTGGTCTCTTTTGACTCGACCATGAGAAGCAATATATCTGTCGGTCTTCCCATCGATCTCGTGTGCTACAGAAAGGATTCCCTGAAAGTCGACATGAGATGGCACATCCTTGAATCGGACCCCTATTTCAATGAATTGAGGAGGCAATGGTCCGACGGTATACGGGACGCTTTTTCAAAGCTTTCCAATCTTGAGGAAAAACCCTCCTAGCGTCTTTCTCATCCGGGCCCTGTTTCTTTTGGAAACAGGGCTTGTCGCTATTTTTCCCAACGGGACACACTCCAAAATTTACGAAAAAATTAAGTCCTTCTTTTTCAAGGAAATGAGTCTTGGCTCTCAGATTGGTCCACCAATTGCTTCTTGATTGGAAACCCTATCATAGAGGAAAAGAGGTCTCCCTTGAGAGTGATGCAAACAACAGCCAGCAAGATGCGGTACCTTTTTCTCGGACAATTCGTCTCCCAGGTGGGTGAAAATATCGCCCGTGTCGCCCTTCTGTATTATATCTACCGGGAAACCCATTCGGTGGGCGCGGTTGCCCTCACCGGAGTTCTTCAGAACCTTCCGCCCCTTTTGCTTTCACCGGTGACCGGAGCCCTCTTTGACCATCACGACAAACGCTCGGTCCTTCTCGTCCTGGATCTCTTCAGGACACTCCTTTCATTGGCCATACCGGTTCTTTATCTCTTTCATTTCCTGACCATTGCCTCCGTTGAGGTCATTGTTCTTCTGACAACGGTCTGCTCGGGAGCCTTCGGTCCGGGTCTTTACTCATTTATCCCCTCCATTTTGGAAAAATCGAATCCTGAGGAGATCCTGAAAGCCAATTCAACGATCCAGACGACCGGAAACGCTGGGGTCTTGATCGGACCGCTGCTTGGAGGAGCCCTCTTGACGACAGTGGCAGCCCCCTTGGTGATGGGAGTGGCCTCGGTGACATTCCTGTTTTCGGTCATTTTTCTCTGGAAAATCCGGACGACCGCTTCGGAAGAATCATCGGTCTTCCCCAAAAAGCAATTGTCTTTTGGCAAACTCCTGGGGGTTGAGGGGGCCAGGGAGATCTTCCGGTCGGGAGAGCTGATGGAATCTTTCGCCATTTACGCTGTTTTTGGTTTTCTGATCATTCCCCTGACATTACTGTTGCCCGAGCTTGTCGCCGACAGACTCGGAAGCGGAGGAATGGCTTTCGGAGGGTTGCTGACCTCTTTTGGTGTGGGGCAGCTCGCGATGTCGGTCCTGATGTCGAGGGGGCTTCTCAAAAAGAAGGAACAGGGAGATAAAATGGCTCCTCTGGCCCTTTTGGCTTCAAGCGGAATGATCTTTTTCCTGGGGAATGCCACGAACAATGCGGAAGCGTTTTTTGAAGCCTTTTTTATCGGCGGATTGCTGTCCGTTATTCATCCGGTTGTTCATGCGAAAGTCTTCTGCCTCACCCCCAAATCGGCTCTCGGAAGTGTGATGAGCCTTTTGAGTGCGGGCTTTCTTCTTTTGGCTTCAGTGGGTTCCGCTCTTCTTCCCGCCTTGACCGGTCAATTGGGAATTTCCCGGACATTTGAAGTGCTCGGCGCTGTTTCTCTTGTTTCCGGACTGTTTTTTCTGGCCCAACCCGTTTCGTTTTTCAGAAAACAGAAGAGCCAACGGATGCTTTCAGACCACTCCTATCCCCGTAGGATTGAGAATGTCTATCAGGACTGAGAGGCCATTATTTTTATGGTCATGGTCTTTGGGGGATTTTTTTCTCTGCCATCAGAAGGATGAGCCCGCATGCGACGGCTCCGGTCGTCAGGAGCGCAGCCATCGAATAGGGCGCCCCTACCCCCTTTAGCATCAAAACAGGGCCGATAAATGCTCCGATGGCGCTACCGGAGTCTCCCACAAACTGGATCGCCCCCATCCCCCGACCCCTCATTTCATGAGGAATGAATGTATCCAGAAAAAGAAGCAGGTTGATCCAGACCAGTCCCGCTCCCATTCCCAGCAGGATCAGGGCGCCATACAGCAAAATCCCGTTCAATTCTTTTGCGAACAGGAAAAGCCCCGAAAAAACCAGGGAAAATCCAATCGTTGCCAAAAGTGCCGGTTTCCCCCATCGGTCAGCGATCCGTCCGGAGAATAAGGAAAATCCCGCCGAGCAAAACGCTTCAATGGCCAGAAGGATCCCGGCGGTACCCTGTGACTGCAGGTGGCCGATGGAAAGATGTCGATGATGAACCCACAGAACGAGGGTCGAAAGCAGAACTCCCTGAAGGGAGAAAGTAAAAACAAAGACCATCAGGAACAAGGGGATAAACCGCCAGTTCCAGTGAAGCTTTTCAGGAGAAAGCTCCTTGTGCCGTTAGATCGGA
>JAKBPM010000045.1 GCA_021829515.1 Nitrospirota bacterium
GGTGACCGATTTGGTATAGAGAATCCTGCTCAGGCGATCCGCTCTGCGAAAAGCTTTTTCACTTGTCCGATAGTCTCCGGAGGCTTGTGCCGCAGCACCAAGATCCATGTCATAGAGGACTTCATTCTTCTCTCCATATGAACCGTGGGCTTTCCGGATGATTTTTTCCGGTCCCGGATCAACCCCTCCATCGGAAGGGTTGAGGGACAGGGATTCGAAATACCCTTTGTATTGCTCCGTTGACGGAGCACAGGATGAAAGGATCAAACATGTCAGAATAAAACACAAAAGTGATTGAGCAGGCCGCCTGGACCGAACCGATTCGTCCTTCAAAACACCTCCGTCAGCAATGGGTCAGAATCCCATACTGGATTGATGTGCAATCTTTTTGACACGATATTCCGAGGCCCATACGATCTCGTTCGATGTCAGGTCAATTGCCTTGAGGTGAGTCTCATACATCCGGACAGTCTTTCCGCCCCTTCTCGCCACATAGGAGTTGATCGACCCTGTCAAAAGATAATCCGCCCCGGTTTGCTGGTCAGGACCATGGATCGTTGACGATCTGGCATGAGACATCTGATAGGCTCTTTCCGAGGAAGCCTCTCCCCGATGGGCAGCATTGGCTGTCACAAAATGAACCTTTCCGGACTCAAGGAGCTGATCCTGAAAATGGTTTAGAAAAAGCCGGGTATTGATATGCTGGTCGGATCGATTGATGATCTGACCAAGCTCAACAACCGGCCTTCTTCCATGCTTGGCCTTGAAGTTTGCCAGCCAGTTTTCCCTGAGGGCTTTCCTGATAAGGGTCTTTGCCGTGAGTCTTGCATCATTGTCGGTCCAGCGGCTGGTAACCCCACCTTCCGTATCAAGGCTCACCCGTTTGACACTATAAGAAGAACACCCCGAGAACGACAGGACAGAAACAATAGAGAGGCACAAAGCCAAAAATGAAATTTTTCCAGACTTTAAAGGAAACGACATCATCCTAACCCTCCAGTAACAAAAAATGACCCGACAGAAAAGTCAAAATACTCGGGAAATATACCATAATTCTGCTCTTGTGCCATATCAAAAATAAATTGATGTATCCCCATCTCTCTCCTCTGGGTTAAAAGACAGTCCCGCCCGTTAAAAAAATAAATAAAAGATTCCTTTATCCAGCCTTGCATTGGGCATCTTCCCCCACTTACAATGGCTAGAGGTCGCAAAAATCGATCCAGAAGAATCTCCGGCACCAAAAAGGTTTTTAGCTGACAGATTCACCTTTTTTTCAATCCTGCAGCTTCATCCTTTTCCCTCACAAAAACCAAAAATGACCATTGGAGGACATCTATGAAATCTCTCAAGAACTCAAAAACAGTCGACAACCTGAAAGCCGCTTTTGCAGGAGAGTCCCAAGCCAACCGTCGTTACCTCTACTTTGCCAGAAAAGCCGATGTTGAAGGCTATCCCGATGTTGCCGGAGTTTTCAGGGACACTGCTGAAGGTGAAACGGGCCACGCTTTTGGCCATTTTGATTTTCTGAAGGAAGTTGGCGATCCAGCCACAGGGGAGCCTGTCGGCGATACCCCAACCAACCTGAAATCCGCGATCGCAGGGGAAACCTACGAATATACCCAGATGTACCCCGGATTTGCGAAGACCGCGAGAGAAGAAGGATTTGAAGAAATCGCGGAATGGTTTGAAACCATGTCCAAAGCCGAAAAGTCCCATGCGGGAAGATTTTCACAAGCTCTCAAGAATATGGCCTGATCCAGGCTTTTTGCCATCATTTCCATTTTCTCCGAATATGAAAAAGGGGAGCTTTCGGGCTCCCCTTTTTGATGTTCCAATCTTCCAATATTTCAGCAGTTCATTCACTCGCTTATTTCCAAATCGTTAACACTGGCTCCAGCCGCAACTCCCGCCTTTTTCACCACCCATACACTTGAGACAACCTTCCATGAAGGCAACTTTACCTCCACAGGTGGGACAGGCCACTTCAATCGCAAGCCCCTTTTCGGCGATTTCGCCATCTTGGGAAGAAAGGATTGTGCCGATGGCTTTCGCAATGGCATAAGGGTCCGATCCCAAGGTTCCCGCCTCTTCATGGGACTTGATGAACTGGCCGATCACCTCTTCAATGGGAGCACCGTACTGAAGCGCCATCGATCCAAGACGACCAAACAGGATCGCGCTTTCTCTCTCCCGGTGGTCTGCTGCCGGTGTCACAAAAATCTCGGCAGGCCGGCCATCCGCATCAAAATAAAGATGGACGTATGACTTTCCGGACTTTCCCTTGATCTTGGCACGCACACCCCGGCTTGTATCCAGGGGAACCCTTCGATTACCCCATTTCAGATCCTTTGAGGTAAGGGGATCGGAGACTTTCTCTGATCCGGTCCCAAGGTTCAGAACCTGGTTTGAACGGCTTCCGTCACGATAGACGGTAATTCCCTTGCAACCGAGGTCATAGGCAAGAAGGTAGGATTTCTCCACATCTTCAATTGTGGCTTCCTGGGACATATTGATCGTCTTTGAAACTGCCGCATCGATATACTTCTGAAAAGCTCCCTGCATTCGGACATGCCACGGCGCCGAAATATCATGGGCCGTTGCAAAAACCATCTGCCACTTTTCGGGAACCTGTGGAATCCCCCTGCAGGATCCATGATTTTTAACGATCAGGGATGGAAGTTCTTCTGACCAGAAACCCTCCCTTTGGGCCACTTCGGTAAAATAATCAAGCGTGTAGGGAAGGTGAGTTCCATCCATGACATTTTTATACCAGATAATGGAAAATTCGGGCTCACAGCCAGAGGAAGTATCCGCAATCATGCTGATGGTCCCCGTCGGGGCAATTGTCAGCAGATGGCTGTTCCGTTTTTTGGTTCCAATCCCTTCGAAGTAAGGGAACGGCCCCTGGGTCGCGGCCAGCTCCTGGGAGGTCCGCTCTGCCACTTCCTGAATATGACTCATGATCGATTCGGCCATCTCGAGACCTTCTTCGGAATCATAGGGAATCTCAAGATACATCAGGAGCCGGGCAAACCCCATGATACCCAACCCGATTCGCCGTGTTCCCTTGTTGACCTCTTCAAGCTCCGGAATTGGAAAACGGTTGGCATCCACAACATTATCCAGAAAACGGACAGCGAGGTAGACGGAATGGGTCAGCTTCTCCCAATCGACTGAATACTGCCCCTTGGTATTCCGCACAAGGTGCTTTTCAAGATTGATGGAGCCAAGGTTACAGGACTCATAAGGTCCAAGAACCTGCTCTCCACAAGGATTCGTTGCTTCATATGTCCATTTTGACGGAGTTGGATTGGCCCGATTGGCAGTATCAATAAAGAAAAGTCCCGGTTCTCCGTTTGCCCATGCATTATGGGCAATACGGTCAAAGACCATCCGGGCAGACAAGCTGCCAGCAACTTCGCCATTATTGGGGGAAATCAGATCGTAATCCGTATTTTCCTTGACCGCTTTCATAAAGACATCGGTGATTGCAACGGAAATATTGAAATTGGTCACTTGGGTCAAATCCATCTTGCAGTCAATGAATTCCAGAATATCCGGATGATCCACCCTGAGAATCCCCATGTTCGCACCGCGACGCGTTCCACCCTGCTTGATCGCATCGGTTGATGCGTTGATGACCTTCATGAAAGAGACTGGACCCGATGCCTGTCCTCCTGTTGACCGAACCACTGCTCCTTTGGGACGAAGACGGGAAAAGGAAAATCCGGTACCGCCACCGGTCTGGTGGATCAGTGCAGTGGCCTTTACCGTGTCGAAAATTTCGGGCATGGAGTCCCCGATCGGCAACACAAAACAGGCGGAAAGCTGACCCAAAGGTCTACCGGCATTCATGATCGTTGGCGAATTGGGGAGAAAATCGAGACCTGCCATAAAACGATAGTACTCTTCTGCCAGAAACTCCCTCTCGGATGGCTGGGGGTTGACCGAGGCAATCGCGTTGGCAATTCGCCTGAACATCTCTTCGGAATTCTCCCGGACAACACCCATCTCATCTTTGGCAAAATATCGCTTTTCCAGAACTTTCAAGGCATTTTCCGACAACATGATTTCAACATTTCCAGACATACGACCCCCATTCAAAACAGACAAATTGGTCTAACTCATTGAATTTCCAATTATTCCAAAAGATACCAGTAGCATACCGCTTATAGTATGGCAAATAACAATGGATACAATATGTGGTATGATTCCGGGATTCTAAGACAATCCTTTCAAGAAATCAAACCCCTGAAAATCCTTTTTCATAATGAAAATTTTTGTAATGATTTTTGCCTGTTAAAGCCATTGGATTCTTCCGGCCTAGTTCTTTGATTGACATTTCAGAAGAGTTTTTCAATGATCAATGGAACTCATCTGTGCTCAAAAATATTCAAAAAACGCATGATTCAAGAAACAGGAACTCACGAAAAAGGGGAAAACCATTCATACCCAGCAAGCGATCCTATTCGCACTTCTTCAAGGGGCAACAGAACTTGCACCCGTCAGCTCACTGGGACACGGGATCCTTTTGCCGGCAGTTCTCGGCTGGAAATCTCTCCAGATGCACAAGGATTTCCTTCCTTTCATGGTCGCACTTCACCTTGGAACAGCACTGGCCCTTCTCCTTTACTTCTATCGGGACTGGACGGCTCTGTGCCTTGGATTTCTCCGGTGGATGACAACCAGCAAGGCCCAGCTATTGAAAAGTGATGTGGATCATGCCCGAATTCTCCTTCTCGTGATGGGGGCCAGTATTCCGGGAGGATTGCTGGGATTCCTTCTTGAAAAAAAAATCCGGGTTCTTTTCCAGTCCCCGAAGACGGCGGCGATTTTTCTGGTGGCGAACGGATTGGTTCTTTTCGGGGGTGAGATTCTCAAGTCCAGGAAAAAAGGGATACCGCTTCAGGACCTTCCGATGGGAAGAGCCGTTTTGGTGGGTCTTTTTCAGGCTGTGGCCCTGATACCGGGATTCTCCCGGTCCGGGATTACGATGGTTGGTGGAATCGTCAACGGACTGGGCCATGAAGAAGCGGCACGATTTTCATTTCTTCTCGCAACACCCATCATTCTGGGAGCCGGAGTTCTGGAGATCCCCAAAATGCTCAGGGACCATTCGCCCCAGATCCTGCACCTTTCCCTCGTTGGAGCCATTGTCTCCTTTTTTACAGCGTGGCTTACAACATTTATCCTGATGAAGTATTTCCGTTCCTTTGAAACATCAAAGGCCCTTGTTCCTTTTGGAGTCTATTGTCTTCTTGTTGGTAGTGCCGCCTATTGGTACATGTCGTAAAGACTCCGGAAAGGGTCTTCTGAAGCAGATTCAGCAATCAAGAAGACAGATAGCCCAAGAATCGGCCAGTTCTTGAACTGGCAGAAAATCTCTTCGACATTATTTTTTTTTCTTCCGTTTCCGGAACAGCAGGTAAACAAGCGCACCGCTCCAGGCCAGAATCAGAAATATCCACATAGCCGTTGCCGTATGATCCAGAATGGATTGTGCCAGCAGATGACGTTGATCCAAAACACCCCCCCATCAAACCACTTCTTTAGGCTTTTCCAACGATAAGACTGGAAAACAATTGAGCAGAGCTCCAATAGAAACTATACTGGAAGGGCGCTCCCTAATCAAAAGATCACTTTTAACTCCGAGGTGCCGGTGAATCCTTATATTGTGATGATGTCGATACTGATCTACCTTGCCCTTGCCGGTTACCTGACGGCATGGTATATCCGGTCCGGACGAAACGGATCAGCCATTGGCCGGCAGATCGGATCACTTTTTTCCACAGAGAACATATCCGATTTCATTCGAATCCGGAGAGGGCATATCGCCTCGGCTCTTTTTGGGTTTACATGCGATGTCAGCGGGACAATCATCATGGAGGTCGAAAGGATCAAGGGTCGAATAAAGTTCCACCCTGTGCCTCCGGCTCTGGACTGGTTTCATCTGATCACCGCTCAGGGAGCTCTTTTTTTATTTATTATCCTGGCCATTCTGGGATTTCTGAAAAGAAAGGGTGCCCCCATTTCCCGGTTTCATGTCCCCGTTGCGAAGGTTTTTTTCCTGTTATGGATTTCAAGTTCAATCTCGGGATGGTTTTACCGGATTTCATGACAAGGCTTATTCCGCGAAAATCTGGCTCCATCGAAAAATGATTGCCGAATCCTCAATGGTTCTGATAGTATTGGCTTCCCCAGTTTAAGGGCGGCGTAGCCAAGTGGTAAGGCAAGGGTCTGCAAAACCTTTATACCCCAGTTCGAACCTGGGCGCCGCCTCCAACAAGATCTCTGACCGATGAAATTTGCATGAAACTTATCCCCCCATACAGGCCGCCTTCAAATCATCCAGAAAAAGAACCCCCATAGCCAAAACGTCATAAAAATCATGCACCTCAAATTTTCAGAGCGTGCTCTCTCCCCCCCAAGCCATCCTCGCCAAATTCTTTAGCAAACACTCATCGTAATATCTTCATCCCTCTTTATTGGGCTTCACTTATCTTCTTTTCCGAACACCAAGCCAATACTTCGGAAAGATCCAATCATTAAAAAAACCCATGATGGAATCGTTCAACTACAGCCACTAGAACACCATATTTAATCAGTGTTTTTCCATTACGGATTCAAAAAAAATGAGCACAGAAGCCATCAAATAACGTGAGCCTAATCAAAATATGCCGTGAGACATATCAATTTTGAACTTGATCCATCACACAGACCTTGATGCATTCTTTCTATAACCTGAAATCACGCTGGAAACAGCGGCTACGGGAGTTGGGAGGCATATCCAATCCGGATATCACATCTTCCAATCCCAAAATCTTTCATAACCTTAACCCAAGGAGTGAAAACATGAAAAAGGAATCAAAAAAATCCATTTCAATAGCCATCGGCAATGCAGGAGTGGCA
>JAKBPM010000046.1 GCA_021829515.1 Nitrospirota bacterium
CGTATTCTTTCTCAAGGCGCGCTCCTTCGTTGTTTGTTAGCTGATCTGGTGTTAGGGGTAACCCCATTTCAGCAGAGCGCGCCGCTCTTAGCAATCCTCTCTCATACACTAACTTCCATCATAACTCAAATTATTTTAAATTTCGACGTGAGATTCTAATTCAATTATTTCTATATGGATAAGTATCCCAATCGTGATGCAACTCAATTTAACCGACCTTGGAATTCAAGAACAGAGCGGAGTTAAGATGATTACTAACTCGTTCTATTATCCGTCTCCTACCAAAAGCATGGGCCAGGTAGCTTGTTGCAACTCCATAGAAGCGAAGCATCCACCTTTTCAGGCGCGAATGGTGGACGTTCATACAGAGCTGCGACTTCTGCCACAAGGTCCCTCTTGTCCTTTTGCTCAACAGCGATTTTCAAACCGTGTCTCTGTGCCGATGTCAGTCTTGGGACCGACATCAAACATAGATAGAATGGGAAATTTCTCATGGGAGGCCCCTCCGCTTTGATGCCTGCCCCTGATTCGCTATCTTGCAACAAGATTAGGGAACATAGCCCTTCTTATTAATTCTCCTTAAACGATACTAAATTAAAGACTAAAATTCAAACAATCAATAAGCTTGCCTGTTGAGTTACAAATTATGATATACGTAGGTTGAGGTTCCAATTAATCATCACAGACTCTTCCAAAGCTCAAGATACAGAAACTTTTCAAAAAGCGGATTTTCAAGGGAATCTCATGCCCCATAGGTCATTTATCCTTAGACCTGAATCCCACGATTCTTCCGTCAGTCGGAGCTTTGGCTCTGGATAGGGCCCAGTCAAAGAGCGGCTTCCAAGGGAGGCATGTGCAGGGTATTGAGTTTAAGGCATCGGTTGAAAAGGAAAGTAAAGAGGGCCAGGAAGTGCGGAGTCCATTTGACGAAGTCAACGCATGGGGGGCTCCGGAGAGGCTGTCTTGAGGTTACTAAGGATTGTGTTGTCCCACAAGAAAACTGGCAACTCCATGTGCTTTCGGCCAGCTGCCACACGGAAGCCTGGTGTTGACAGCCCGCTTCGGTTACTCCTGTGAAGCAGGGGAGTCCGTCGGAAATCACGAAGCAACCTGGGCTGATTTTAGTTTTAGCCCAGTCTGCAGTCATCAAGCGAGTAATGCCATAGGCCAGCATCAACTTGGTGTGCAAAGTTTGTCTTTTCCTCAATCCGGACATTTTTAAGAATGGCTGCAATATTCAACTCAGTCTCATAGCACAATCTTAGGGATTTTCATGATTTTATTTTCAAGAGCTTCAATGTAATAGAGTTATTTATAGAACATCTTCTCTTATTAGATCACTCAATCTATCTTCCAATAATTTTGGAAACCATCCGGGCAAGACCGGAATAGAATCATTTGCATGGAAGATTTGATGTCTTGGATAAGGTTTTGCTCCCCAAACAATATTTGGTGTTTTTCCCAATATTTTGCCCATATTTTCCGAAACCATTCGGAGATCATACAAGGTACCGGTTCTGAGGGCATACTGTGAAAAAGATGGACTCTGATCACTAATCAAGTAGCGGCTTCCAAGCAAAAAACCTTTTGCAACATCGTCAATATGAACAAAATCAAGTTTTTGTTTCCCTTGAGTCACTTCAAGGGATGATCCGTCTTTGATGGCGCGAAGGAGTTGCCATAGAATTTTTTTGCGCGGATCATTTGGGCCATAAACATCGTAAAGAACTAAAGTTAAAGATTTTATAAAATGACGAGAGGCATAAAACTCAAGGGTTTTTTGAAAATTAGACTTCATGAGTGCATAGAGCGTATTCGGTTTGTTATCTGCAATATCCCCAAAAGACCAATAAGTTCCAGTATTCAAAAAATAAGGAATCTTGCACTCCAGTGCTGTGTTCAAAAGATGCCAGCCAAACAGAAAATTGGCTTCAACTGTTTTCTCCCTCCCAGCGACATCAGAATCATCAAATGTTTTTCCTGCAATATGGACTATGCATTCAGGAGAAATCGACTGAATTGCCACCAGAACTTCTTCTGATGAAGGCTGATCAGACAGGAAATATGCCTCTATATTTGATGGATACTCTAAAAAATTGGAATGGAGTTTTTTTCTAAGCAGTACAAAAACCTCATCTCCATTGTTCTTGAAGGCATTTACCACATGCTGCCCGATAAAACTCGTTGCTCCAGTTATAAGAATTTTCATTTCAATCGAACCTACTAATTGGCTTGGGAATAATCGTCCATGATGAAATCATAGGTTCTTCGAATCAATAAAGCTTGAATTTATCGATTTGGCAACGTAGTCAAGTATTTCTTGGTTGAGTCCGGGATAGACTCCCACCCAGAACGTCCTGTTCATAACCCGATCAGTATTCGTCAGATCACCACTCACTCGGTAGGATTGATATTTAAAATAAGGTTGACGCGTAAGGTTTCCGGCAAAGAGAAGGCGACTGCCGATCATTTTCTGGTCCAGGCTTTTGAGCAAATCGACCCTCTTTAGCTGGCTCTCATCTCTCAGAGTAACAGGAAACCCAAACCACGATGGATCGCTTCCGGAGGTGGCTTCAGGAAGAATCAGAAACTCTTCAAGATGGGACAAACGATCCTTCAAATAGAGGAAGTTGCTCTTCCTGACCTCAATAAACCCCGGCAGACGATCCAGTTGAGCCAGACCCGCCGCCGCCTGCATGTCTGTAATTTTTAGATTGTAGCCCACATGAGAATAGGTATATTTGTGATCATACCCTTCGGGAAGATCGCCCAGCTGCCAAGCGAATCGCTTGCCGCAGGTATTGTCCTTTCCAGGAGGACAGTAGCAGTCCCGTCCCCAGTCCCGAAAAGACTCGATGATCTTCTTTAGCTTCCCGTTTTTGGTGAAGACCGCCCCGCCTTCGCCCATCGTGATGTGATGGGCCGGATAAAAGCTAAGCGTTCCAATGTCTCCGAAGGTGCCGACCTTTTCTCCCTTGTAGGTTGATCCCAAAGCATCACAGCAATCTTCAATGACCCAAAGATCATATTTTTTTGCTACTCGAATGACTTCGTCGAGGGCGAAAGGGTTGCCGAGGGTATGTGCGAGCATGATGGCTCGAGTCTTTTCTGACACCGCTTCTTCGATTAGAGCAGGATCAATGTTGTAGGTCGGAACGTGGATGTCTACAAAGACGGGGATCAACCCATACTGGAGCAGGGGATTTACCGTGGTAGGAAATCCTGCCGCCACGGTGATTACCTCATCACCAGCCCTCAACGCCCTTTCGCCCAGAAGAGGGGAGGTGAGGGCCGAAATGGCTAAGAGATTCGCAGAAGACCCGCTGGTCGTAGTGAGAACATGCTTCACTCCTAAAAACTTTCCTAGACGTTTTTCAAAGGAATCGTTGAAGCGACCTGTCGTAAGCCAGGCATCCAGAGATGCCTCAACCATGTACTGGATCTCTCTCGACCCTATCACCTTGCCGGAAGGCGGTACGACGCTAACTCCAGGCTGAAAGGGTTTGGATGGGTGAACAGCATTCCAGAACTGCTCTGCTTGGAATGCTGCCAATTGTCGCAACGAAGCATCAAGATATGCGGGCTTCACCGAGCCGACTTTACCGGAGAAAAATCGGGGTGAAAATACCATTTGCTTGCTGGCAGGGAACAGGGTTGGCTTGGGCAGATTGCCTGACTTCAGTTCCTCTGTTGTCAGAATAATCTGGTATTGCTCGTTCCATTGATCGATTTTTGAACTACCCGGGATCCCTTGTACATCCCCCTTCGAATTTGGAAATGATGTGACTAGAACAGGTCGGGGTTTTGTTTTTGTGCCATCAACAAAAGGAACTTTGAAGATGTAAATATCACCCGGAATGGGAGAATCATACATGGGTATAGCGCTCCCAGAGGGTATCCTCTTCTGCGTCTTCATCGACTACTGCAGCATAGGCCGCCAGTTTGAAGCGGTCTTCGTCATTTAAATCCTGAGCTTTGTCATTAGACGCTAATGGCATAAGTATGACCTCGACCTCCTCACCCATTTCTGGGGGAACATTTAAGTGAAGCTGATGATTCTTATCAACGCGGAGAATTTCCCGGATAATATTTTGTTTCATTAGGGTGTCTCCCGTCAGGTTCTTGTCAGGTGAACATCATCATTTTATAGATATAGAAAAATTGGATTTGGATCGGAACGGAAGGAGCCGAATCCCGAAAATATAAAATTCTTGATAAGAAATCCTTCCAGATCAATTACGACAATAAGATTCGATCTGCTCAAGCACTGTCCTGTGCATCTCGTTTCCTTCATGATAGGCCCGGTACCAAGAGACAATTTTATTGAGAGATGTCTCTAGATCCCATCTGGGATGCCAGCCAAGTCGTATCCGGGCTTTTGAAGAGTCAAGCCTCAGGGAGTTTGCTTCATGAGGCTGATGCCCTTCCATTTCCTTCCACCCGGCATTGTCGCCCCACAGGGATGTCAGACGATCCACAATCCAGGAGACTGGCCGGGCATCCGTCTCGTTCGGTCCGAAATTCCATCCATCGGCAAATTCCGGGCCATTCTCCCACAACTTTTCGGCCAGGACGAGATATCCGGAAAGGGGTTCCAGGACATGTTGCCAGGGACGGATGGCGCGGGGACTCCGGATAGCGACCGGTTCACGATTCATAATTGCCCGCATAATATCCGGAATCAGGCGGTCCTCCGCCCAATCTCCACCCCCGATCACATTTCCGGCACGTGCCGACGCCAGTGCCACTCCGTGACGTCCAAATTCTTCGGGAGGGAAGAAGGAGCTTCGAAATGCCGCTGTCACGAGTTCCGAGCAACCCTTGCTGTTGCTGTAGGGATCATATCCCCCCATAGCTTCGTTTTCGCGATAACCCCAGACCCATTCCCGGTTTTCATAGCACTTGTCGCTCGTGATATTCACGACGACCTTTGTCCCGCCTATCCGTCGTATCGCATCAAGAAGGTTTACCGTACCCATGACATTTGTTGCATAGGTCTCGACCGGGCTCTGGTAAGACGGCCGAACAAGGGACTGGGCGGCCATATGAAAAACAACCTCGGGACGATGGGAGATAATTGCCGAGGAGATCTCTTGAAGATCCCGGATGTCACCGGTGAGCGAAACCATGCCCTTGGCGACGGCTGCGATCTCAAAAAGGCTGGGGATGGTCGGAGGAGGGAGAGAATAGCCAATAACGTTGGCCCCGGCATTCTGGAGCCAAAGAGAAAGCCAGCTTCCCTTGAAGCCGGTATGACCGGTGATGAGCACCTTTTTGTTTTTCCAGAAAAAAGGATTCACGTGCCTTTTCCTTTACCACTGTTTCCAGGGAGCCTTGCCGGTTGACCACAGTTCTTCCAGATGGGTCTTGTCGCGCAAGGTGTCCATCGGTTGCCAGAATCCTTCGTGCAGGTAAGCAGAAATCTGCCCTTCCCGGGCGAGCTTCTCCATTGGAGAACGCTCCCATACCGTTTCGTCGCCATCGATGTAGTCGATGATCTTCGGGCTGAGAACGAAAAATCCTCCATTGATCCAGGCTCCGTCCCCTTCCGGTTTTTCCTGAAAGTTGATGATCTTGTTTTCGCTCATGTTGATCGATCCGAATCGGCCGGGAGGCTTGGTGGCGGTCAGGGTGGCCAATGTTCCCTTGGTTTTGTGAAATTCGATCAGACGGGAGATGTTTACATCGCTCACACCATCGCCGTAGGTACAGCAAAAATCGTCCTCTCCCAGATAGCCCCGAACTCTCCGGATACGTCCTCCGGTCATCGTGCTTTCCCCTGTATCGACCAAGGTCACTCGCCAAGGTTCGGCACTGTTCTGGTGAACTTCCATCCTGTTCTGGGTCATATCGATCGTGACATCGGACATATGCAGGAAGTAGTTGGCAAAGTATTCTTTGATGTAGTAGCCCTTGTATCCCAGGCAGATTATGAAGTCATGAAGGCCGTAGGAAGAATAGATCTTCATGATGTGCCAGAGGATGGGCTTTCCTCCGATTTCGACCATCGGCTTTGGTCGGATGGATGTTTCCTCGCTGATGCGGGTCCCCATTCCACCGGCCAGAATGACGACCTTCATCGATTCTCCTTGATCATGGTCAGTTTGACACTTCCTTTGATGAAGAGTCGGGGTGAAAGTGCCCCAATCATTATCTTTCAGGAAATTAGATCGACTCTTATTCGAAGACTTGGTCCGATATAGCCATTGAAACAATCTTATAGCATATTTTTTGTTTTAACAAACCGATAAGTGATTGTTTAAGCCCTTGAGATGGGGACTGTGGGTACTTGTGATCCTGCGAATTTTGGGAGTCTCGATCCAGATAAAGTTTTGTTTTTTTAATATTCCAGGATATTCTCTCCTCGAAAAGGAATCCCCAGGACTGTAAGGGACTTGAAAACAAAAAGGAGAGAAGCTCAAGAGCTTTTCTCCTTTTTGTTTTGGGAAGATTAAGGAAAAAGGAGAAAGAAAGGATCCATTTTCTCCCTCCTTTTCCGAATCGTGAGGATTGCAGCAACGGGACTGTTTTTGGAAGAACTAGGAACCAGACTTGCCAAAAAGGAGTTATGATGGAAGTTAGTGTATGAGAGAGGATTGCTAAGAGCGGCGCGCTCTGCTGAAATGGGGTTACCCCTAACACCAGATCAGCTAACAAACAACGAAGGAGCGCGCCTTGAGAAAGAATAC
>JAKBPM010000008.1 GCA_021829515.1 Nitrospirota bacterium
TTTCTGGCACCGGGCTTACTATGTGGGGAGTGTCGGCGGCGCAACACTCGAAACGGTCCGACGCTATGTGGAATCTCAGGGAACGACTGAAAAAGCAGGAAGAAGAAAAAAAACCGCCCTCTTGACCCCCTCTTGCCCTTCGGGCTAAGAAGGGGAATGCCCGGGCAGATGTTCAAAGGAAAAATAGGGGATATCCGCACATTCGCCGGCATGTTCCACTGTGATAGCAGAAATCTGCCCTTTTTTGTCGAGGTCAATCATTGTGTTTTCGTCCAGATCCCGTGTATCGGACAGTTCCGCTTCCCTGAATTCGATATAAAGAGTGTCCGTATCTTTGAAGTATTTGACTTTCACGGCTCAAACCTCCGGTAGAAAAAGGCATCATTTCAGGAATTTAAGCCTTAAGGGGTTCCCCACTTTTTGCGGATTCTTCATCAAGGACTCTGAATCCATACATTTTGGCCGCTTGTATCAATCGACGATCGAAAGAACAGAATATGACAGAGTAATCAGACAATTGGGATCTGAACGCAATGGCCGCATGAAGATGGATCGAATCCATTGCTCTCAGAGGTAGTGTAGGAGAAAGGACGTATTGGGCAGCTTCCAGAGGGTCAATACGAACCACAGCAAGCCTTCCAAACCAAAGCTGGTTGAGCTTCGGGAGGATCTGCGAAACGTGGTTCCAACCGATTTCTCCACTACGGACCTTTTGGGAGAACGCCGAAACAACCTCCGTGTAAGCGATTTCGGATGTTGCGAGAATATTGGCCTCCTGAGCCCACTGGCGCACATTTTGATAGTGGGGCTCAGGAGGCATAAAATTTGACTATGGCACTGGAATCAAGTTATAGGGCTGTCGCCACGGTCTTCGCTTATGATTTCGGAGAGACTTTTTCCAGGAATTTCCAGTTCGAGAAATTCAAGTTTTGACGAAGGATTTTCGGGCCATCGAATGGGGGAGTGAATGATCCGTCCCCACTCCTTAACATCTTCTGGAATTGTCGTTTCTGTTTTCATCATTGAGTCCCTTTCGTTTATAAAAAAATGATCGTTGGAAACGGTCTATCAAATAGTTTAACAATTGACATCCATCGAGACTGCACCGTTCACCAGCACGTCCCTGCGGTATTTAGGACACCATACGACATGGTATTTACAGGAAAGCACCACGTTGTTGTTCGATTTGTAGTTGACCTTATGTTCTGACATGAGCATCTTACTCAAGATCCACTTCAGATAATCAACCGCCGCTCACCCCATGGATGAATCAAGGGGCTTGCGCTGCAGATTCGGTCACGATCCCTGTTCCTTACGCCAACGGTTGCCATCCCTTATCGAGGAGGTCAGGTCGAAGCCGAAATAGACAGGGGCACTTTTATCCTCCGGAAAGAGGCCTGAAAGAATAACTCCTTCCAAAGCCCTGGATAGATATCGCCGAGAAGCCACCATCCGTAAGAAGAACCAGCGGTCGGAAAAATCTGCCCAGAAACCTGGAAAAATGAGTTTTGATCCCGCTCACTGACCTCCGTTTTTAAAACATCCGCAAAACCCGGTCGGGTCACTTTCGCCGGAAAACCAAATGATGATCTTTCTCCGGGAACATTGAACAGCATCATGAAGTAATCTGGCTTAAAATCGAAGAAATAAGAGGTCAAGATGCGTTACGCTGTTGTCATCGAAAAATCGAAATCGAATTATTCCGCCTATGTTCCTGATTTGCCCGGCTGTATTGCCACCGGATCCACGATTGAAGAGACGGAAGCTTCGATCCGAGAAGCGATCGCTTTTCACCTGGAAGGAATGAGGGAAGATCAGCAATCCATTCCAGAACCAACCAGTCTTGTCGAATATGTGTCCATCTGACCGTCAATGATCATCTCGATTCCGTTTTATCAGTACTCAAGGCAGAATACCCCCTCTTAGGCGTTCTTTGCCAAGAGGGGGATGAATGCCTCTTGACGTTTTGTGCAATTTCGTTAACTCATGCACAGCATGAGAAAAACATTCAAGTATCGGCTGTATCCGACCAGTACACAGGAAACGCTTCTGAATCGGCAGATGGACGAGTGCCGCTGGCTCTACAACCATTTTCTGGAGCATCGGAGAGATGCGTGGGACTGGTACCGGTGCCGGTTTGTCCCTGTATGCCCAGATCGGGACACTTCCGTCCCTGAAAAAGATCCGACCTTCTCTTGAGACGGTCTATTCCCAAACGCTCCAGAACGTGGCGGTTCGCATCGATCTGGCGTTCCAGGCGTTTTTTCGCCGGGTCAAAAACGGTGAAGACCCCGGCTATCCCCGATTCAAGGGAAAGGGGCAGTACTCTTCCCTGACCTTTCCCCAGTGGAATAGCGGATGCGATCTGACGGGAAAGGGCCTGAGACTCTCGAAGATCGGGACCGTTCCCGTCGTTCGCCATCGCCCGGTCGAAGGAATATAATGAAATCAGACATTCCCAGACGATCATTTTTGTCCTTGATCTCCATCATTACCCTGGAGATCGTTCCTGATAGCTATTTCCTGGCAGAAGACGGTTCAGGATATGGGTCAATCTTAATTGAATAGGGCGAAATGGTATCGGTGCGAATCCCATTTTCTCTGTGTATACGGGGTCCTGTCCTGTTGAGAGAACCCATTCAAGAAGAGTTTTTATATCTCTCATGGTTTCTCCTGGGAGGTTCTTGTTCACCATCCAGAATTCAAAGTTGGCATCCGGATACACGTTTTTGCCATGAAAGTGATAAACAATGGAACGGTTAAAATCTTGCGGAAAAGTTGGATCTTGTAGCGCTGCCCGGCCTGCTGCCTGGATCGTCTTGATTGATCCCACCACAAAGTTCCCATCCCGATTTTTGAGAGCCGCCGACTTCAGATGATATTCATGAACCCATCCCAGTCCTGCATATCCGATAGCTCCCGGGGCTGTCATTACTGCAGCGACTAGCGAATCAGATCCATTGTATCCTGATCCGACAGGCCAAGATGGCAACATATCCCTACCAATACTTTGATGCCACTCTGACGATGTTTGATTGAGATAATCAGTAAATACAAAGGTAGCACCAGATGAGTCGGCGCGATGGATCACCTTGATCCGACGATGGGGGAGTGTTACACCATGATTCATAGCCACTATGGCCGGATCATCCCAGTATCTGATTTTTCCAAGATAAATTTTCGCTAGCGTTGGGCCGTCCATCTTTAGCCGGACGGTCTTGTTCAGTTCAGGAATGTTGTAAATGACTTCAGCATCTTCAAAAGCAACCGGGATCGACACCAGGTTAGAAAAACGGGCTCGCAAATCTCTTGTTAAATAGGTGTCAGATGCTCCGATCATGATGTTCCCATTTGCCGCATTCATAATTCCAAATCCTGACCCGGTCGATAGTACCGAGATATGTACATGAGGGTGCTTCTTCATATACTCCTGCGACCATACCTGCTCTAAAGGAAATAGTGTCGATGAGCCAGAAATCATGAGATCCGCTGCCAAACTCTCCCGGATTCCAGTCTCACTCCAACCCAAGAAAAAAAGCAGCCCAAGACATATTCCAATCTTCAATCTGCTCTTGCACTTGTTATACGGAAGCATTAGATTCCTCCTCTTACACAATCGATTCCCGTTTATACATTTACAGATCAAAGATATGTCCATTGACACCATCCCCTTCGTGAACGAAAGGGAGTTCTTCCTGCCAAATCCCCTTATTGGAGACGGGAAGGGATCGACGGGACTGAAAGGTCAGGCCGCCGACTCGGAGTTTCTGGCATCCGAACAGGCGCTGTGGCCTTGTCCAGCCCTGAGATGAGGATTGAGCAGTTCAGTCCGGACTTCTGCCGGACCGTCTCCCCGGGAAGAGCGGGACAGGTTCCGGATCTTCAGATCCTCGAGGAAGACGATTTTCTGTGTTTTGTGATCGCCGTCGAGATCTTCTTGTGGCTCCTCGCCATGCGGAGCTTCTGTTTCTGGAAGTTCTTGCTCCTGGAACCCGGTATTTCAGGGAGCGATTCCATTGCTCCCAGTGAAGCCGTTCTCCGGCTCGTTTCATGGCCAGAAGCATCCATTTATATACCGTTTAATCGCTCTGGATCAATAAATCAGCTGATTTCGGTTCATCATTGATCCAAGTTGGAAAGAGCTGACTTCCAATGACAGATGCAGCAGTCTTAAGGCACAAGGCAGACATCCTGAAGCAACTCTTTCCCATCTCCTGGAATGTTCCTTTAGAAAAAGTAGAACCAAGACATCATCGCCCGCTGGTCTGCTGCCGTTATCCCAGTGGTATAGAGCGTATTGTAACTTCCAACTTCAAAGGAAACGCGAACTGCCGGAGTAAGATCGTGAGAAAGATTGATAAATGTGTAGGTATTTCGTGACCAAGGGGCGATGTATTTGTACAATCCATTGCTTGAAATCCCGCCACCCAGGGTTTTTGGGCCTACAGAATTTGCGAGAGACTGTATGTTTGTCCCAACGTCTCCTGCAAATCCAATAGAAATCCATGTTTTGGCCTGGTCTGGAAAGTAGTACTGAAGATTCAGGTAAAAGGTTTCGAGATCCAGAGGGACAAACTCATCTCCCTGGAGGATGCCATTGCCGGCAGGAATTACTCCTGCACTGGGAATACCGGTGGCTCCTGCCGTGCCGGCATAAGACCCCAAGCCAAAGGTGAGGTTGGGGAAGAGCCAGGCATCACCTTGTCCATAAGTGAATTCTGCTGCCAGGGTCAGATTGTTGCCAGGATTATCGTTCTGAATCGGAATAATGGGAAGGAGTAAATCCAATGCATAGGCCGATGTGAATTTATTGAACGTTTGTGTGCCTGCTCCGGCTGACGGAATGAATGAACCATTATAGTTTGTCTGAACATCTGAAAATCCCACTGAAAGCGGGGACGGCCCTTTTGCACTGTTACCCAGCGTATCTTCTCCCATCCAGTTTGTGTTGACCCACTTGATTCCTTCCACAAAAGCAGGGAATCCAAAGCTTTCAGATGGCGGCATCATAACAGCGGCTGCTATTTCTGACTTGTTCCCCCCTGAAAAATGAAAAATCCGATAGTAGCGCACCTGAGGAAACCATGCCGTGGGGGAACCGGGACCCGAGACAATTTGCAGGGAGTTGTACATGTAGTATGGTCTCCATCCGAATAGAGACCAATATTGTCCAATAAGAAGATTGCCCCAGTTCTGGCTGCTGATATCCATAAAAGCCAGTCGGATCCGAGGTACGGGAAATTGGAACAATCCTGGTCCGGAATTGGTGCCACATGGGGGGGATCCTCCGTATTGGCATTCGCCAGGAGTATTCAAAAAATCCATTTCAAGAAGGCTTCGGACCTTGTACCCATTATAATTGGGGGAAGAAATCGCAAATCCAAGTCTGGAGTTGTTGGCATCAAACCCAAATGAGGGGTGATCTACGGTTTGACCAAGGCTGGGATTGGTTGTTGGGGGAATTGTGTTTGTTTCTACCGTTTGGGAATTTGCTGCCCCTGAGTTAAATGGCCAATTGTTAAATGAATTCGTCGAGTCCCAAACGGCATCAAGTTCGATAAATCCATAGACCATGATGAGCCATTTGCTTACCATCCGGGCATACCCCGGAGGCGGTGCATCAGGGATTAGGTTCAGAAAAGATCGATGTACTTCTGATTTGAATGGAGTGTCGTCCTGATTGTTGGAGTTTGATGGTCCCTGCTTAGGGTCGCTTGATACTGATGAGGGTTGTGCAGCTGTCGGCAGGGAAGAACTCCATGCATTTTTAGTCCATAAAACTTTTCCGAAGAAGAATAATATTATGATAAGGAGTAGAGAAGAGCGGATCCGCCATCTTGCCATATTTCCCCCTTAGTCAATATCAGTCATGATTATCTCTTTCAGCCCAACATCTTGTCAGAGCAAGTGCTCTTCCCAGCCCGAGCAAGTTTTGTGCCGATCGGATAATGACTATGGGTATAGAGAGCCTGTTCTTCGAGCCTGTTCATGCCCCGGTCGCATCTCTCACCCCCCCATTGAATGGGGGGGCTACAACCCCACACCCACCTCCATAAAAAACAGGGGAATTCTTTTTAAAAATCCTCATTATTCTTTGTAAAAAATGGAAAAATTTTGACTATTTTTTTTCAAATCATTAAGGTTTACTTCTTACTCTTTAAAAACAAAATTGTTAACACATGGATAAACAATGGTTACATTTTTGTTTTTTCCATCGAAGGCAATTTCCAAATAATGAGATCTAACACCATCATGCATTCATGGCATACATTTTGCTTAAAACAGGTTAACCATCTTGTTGGGGGTAATTCATTCGGGTAGATCAGACAGATCAACGACGTGGAGGTCACCTATTGATGAAAAAACGTGAAGGAATCATTCCTCCAAAATTTGCTGATAAGTTTTTCAGAATTGATTTTGAGTCAGAACCTTTGCCTGTACTTTGTCTCTATCCCATTCCTGCAGAAATCGCTCTTGATGATGTCCGCCTTGAAGTCTGCGGATTAGAGGAGCATCCTCGCCTGATTCCTTGGTACTCGCTTTCATCTCTTCCTCGTATAAAACAGGATATTCCCATTATTTGTCAGCTCTTTAACTGGTATGAAAATGTCCAGTGGGAAGGCATTCGCCTTGTGGATTTGATCGACCATCTTCGAGTGGATGCTCCCCTTGATGGATATTTTGCCTTTTACTCAAGGGATGGAGTTTATTTCGAAACATTATCCAGAGATGAGGCACGAGACCCACGGGTATTACTCGCATTCGGGTTGAACGGGGAACCTCTTCCCGAACAACATGGTGGACCTCTCAGATTGGTTGTCCCGTTTCTTCAGGGCTATAAAAGCGTTAAATGGCTAGGAGGAATAAGGGTTTTTCGCAATGACCCAGTTGGGATCAAACGTCTCCTGGGCCAGAGTCCCAGTGGTCAGTTGAATGATGCTTGGGTACAGCGTCTTGGTGTTGTCGTTCCTTCTGGTAAAGCAGGCGACCCGCCACCTTTGGGTGCTGCATCATCTGCTGGTGGGGTTTCGTCTCCGACAAAAACAGAAAACGCTCCAGATCATTTACCTTCTGTGCAAAGGATCGATGCTCTCTTGTCCTCGGAAGAGTCGTCAGGTGGAGAGGATGGAGGAGCTGAAGCAGGGAAAGACACTTTGTGCGAAATTATGGTCATTGTGCGTCCGGAACGTCGACAGGCAACACAGAAAGCCTTGGAGGACGGTGGCTTCCTTTCTTATTCCACCTATGGAGTATTGGGGAGAGGACGTCAGAAAGGACTCAAGTTCAAGGGAGAAGAGACCTCTCAGGCGGCTATACAATTCTTGCCACGCCAGATGTTCATGTTTGTTGCGAAGGAGTCGGCCGTAAACAAAGCGGTTGAAATTATCAGGAAGGCCAATCAAAGCGGGAAAACAGGGCAATTCGGAGACGGAAAAATTTTTGTTCTTAAGATAGAGAATGCCATTCGGATCAGCACTGGTGAAACAGGAGGAGATGCCATTTGAAGCTTATACGGGCTATCGTTCGCTCCGAAAGGGAGCCTCAAATCCTAAAAAATCTTGAATCTGGCGGGTTTTATGGGATGACTAAATTTCCCGTTGTAGGCCGTGGGCAACAGCACGGGATTCAGGTGGGAGATGTAGGCTACGACACTCTGTCAAAACTTGAATTTCTCATGGTCGTTTCGGATAGAGACCTGCCAGCAGTTGTTCAGTGTATAGAGGAAGGGGCTTATACAGGGCACCCTGGAGACGGAAAGATCTTTATCCAGGAGGTCCTATCATCTCATACCATCCGGACAGGAGCTGAGAAACATGGGGAACAGTCGTAAAGAGACGCACATTATCAGTTCGTTAAAGAGTGGTCATCCAAAGACACTTTTCTCTGCTTTTCTTTATTTTGATGTGAGCTTTATGGTCTGGATGCTGATTGGAGCGCTGAGTGTTCTTATCGCCAAAGATCTGCACCTGTCGGCATTTCAGAAAGGATTTCTTGTTTCTGTTCCGTTGCTGGGAGGGGCATTTTTCCGGATTCTCCTGGGGCTTTTGTCTGACCGATTCGGCCCAAAGAAAGTAGGGATGACAAGTCTGCTTGTGACAATCCTTCCTCTCGGATGGGCATGGCTTGGAGGAAAAAGCTTCTATGAACTTTTAGTCGTCGCGCTGTTTTTGGGAATTGCCGGGGCCAGCTTTGCAGTGGCTCTACCTCTGGCAAGCCGTTGGTACCCGCGTGAGAACCAGGGTATAGCAATGGGGATTGCCGGAGCTGGAAACAGTGGAACACTTATTGCGGTATTCCTGGCGCCGACCCTCGCTGTTACCTACCATGTTGGCTGGCATGGAGTTTTTGGTTTGGCCATTATTCCTGTTCTTGTGGTCTGGTTGCTCTTTTCCTGGCTTGCAAAAGAGTCTCCCATGACACCAGCTCCTGCAGGAATCCGTCCGTATATTGAACTTTTAAAAATTAAGGATCTTTGGTGGTTCTGCCTGTTTTATGGAACAACTTTTGGTGGATTTGTTGGTCTTACAAGTTATCTGAACATCCTTTATCACGATCATTATGGTCTTAGTGCCATTACAGCAGGAAATATCACGGGGTTGGCCGTTTTATCCGGAAGTTTCTTTCGTCCTGTTGGCGGAATCCTTGGAGACCGATTTGGCGGATTGCGCATTCTGACTGCCATCTATCTGCTTGTAGCCCTGTCGTTCATGTTGTTTGGATTATTCCTTCCGATGGCTTCAGTAGCCATTTTCCTGCTGACAGTAGGCATTCTGTCTCTTGGAATGGGGAATGGAGCGGTATTTCAGCTTGTACCCCAGCGTTTTTCATCCCAGATTGGGGTTGTATCGGGAATTGTAGGAGCAGCGGGAGGGGTAGGCGGATTTTTTCTCCCCAGCCTCTTTGGAGTGCTGCGCGAGTACTGGGGATTAACGGGTGCAGGGTTTGTGGTCTTTTCTTTTATAGCGCTTTTCTGCGCTACAGTGGTGTTTTTTAAACGAAAGCAATGGGAGCAAGAATGGCTACATTTTCAAAAGACTTCTTCCGAAAGCGTGGAAGGGGCCCAGATTTTCCCTTCGGCTGTTCGTGTTCCAATGGAAGTTGTCTTCGGAGGTTAAAAAATATCCTGTATTTTGAAAGGAAAAAGTCCAATGAAGATTGTCATTATTGGTAATGGGATGGCGGCTGATGCTTTTCTTGAATTCTGGGCAGAGCTTCCTCCTTCTATTAAATCCCAGTGGGAAATAACGGTTTTTGGCGAGGAAACGATCTCCTCGGCTTATAACCGGATTTTTCTGGTGGACCTTTTGACCGGACGAAAGACGACAGAAAAGATCCTTCTCAGGCAGAGCGATTGGTACTCTCTAAATGGTATCACCCTAAAGACAGGGGTACGGATTAACCGGATTGATTCAAAGGCAAAACTGGTTTGGGACGAAAGTGGAAACGCAACTCCATATGATGTTGCCGTGATTGCAGTTGGGGCGCGACCGTTCATTCCACAGGTTCCGGGAATTTCACTCGAAGGGGTCCATGTTCTCAGGACGCTAGAAGATGTCAGAAAGGTTTCAGAAAGAGCACGTAAAAGCCGGAAGGCCATTGTCGTTGGCGGAGGACTGCTTGGCCTTGAAAGTGCCAAGGGACTTTCAGACATGGGGGTCTCTGTAACCGTTCTTCATCTGAGGGACTGGGTGATGGACCAGCAGCTCGATCAGATGGGCGGATACATACTTAAAAAAGAAATCGAGCGCATGGGGATAGAAATCCGGGTTAATTCTGTCCTCTCTCAAATTCATGGAACGGGTAGTGTTAGCTCGGTGGAAATGAGCACCGGTGATCATCTTCCCGCTGACCTCGTTCTGGTTTCTGCCGGAATTATTCCCAACACACAGCTTGCGATTTCATCGGGGATTAAAGTCAACAGGGGTATCCTTGTCCAAGATGATCTCAAGACCAGCGCTCCTGACGTATATGCTTTGGGAGATGTGATTGAACACCGCGGGCATTGTTATGGACTTGTGATTCCACTCAGGGAACAGGCAAAGATTCTTGTTCACAACCTGGCTTCTGCTTCGGAAATTCCTCTTTCTTACACGGGGACTGAATGTTCAACAGTGCTCAAGGTTTCAGGCGTTTCGGTGACCTCGGCCGGAAAGATTCATGGAGACAGAGGAACAGAAGAACTTGTTGCGATGGATTCCCGGCGCGGGAACTACCGGAAGCTGATCTTCAGAGGAGATTGCCTGGAAGGAGCAATCTTTGTCGGAGAGACTACTGGGAGCACACAGGTACTGGATCTCATCAGATCAGGGGGACAAGCGTTATCCATCAGAGAAGACTTTTTTGGAAAATCCGTTCCAGCGACTTTGAGCGAAGGCGACGATAAGGATACGATATGCATTTGCCACAATGTGACTCGGGGAACGATCCTTTCCGCAATCAGGACAAAGGGTATTAAATCCCGGGAGGAAGTTGCAAAGCATACAAAAGCCAGCACTGGGTGCGGAAGTTGTGCACAAGTCGTGACTGACCTGATTGCCCGTAGCGAAGTTGGGCAGAAATCCGTAAAAAACCAACCGGTCGCCGGAGCATCGATCGATATTTCTCCAATCAAGACATTTCTCTCCGAATACCCCCCAACCTACCCCAAAATGCTGGAGATTGAACGGATCAAGAAAGAAGGTCTTGCGCTCGATTTTGAGGAAATCTTCAGAAAGGACATTCACGCTCTCTCGGAAGACGATTTCTATCGTCTTAAGACCTATGGAATATGCAGCCAGAAGCATCCGGGCTTTTTCATGGTCCGAATCCGTATTCCTGGTGGTCGCCTCACCTGCGATCAGGGTATGGCTCTTGCCCAGCTGGCTAAAAAATACGCTCGTGGAGGGGTCCACATCACAACTCGCCAGAATCTCGAACTTCATTGGGTCCGCTTGAAGGATATGAAGTACATCTGGGAAGGTCTGGATGCGATCGGGTTATCGACACGATCGAGTTGTGGACATACCATGCGGAATGTGATGGCCTGTCCTCATGGCCCGGTTAGTCCGGACGCCCTCATGGATGTGTCTCCCATTGCCCGGGCCATCAGCGATTACTTTGTCCAGAGGTCGGATATGATTAATCCTGGTCTTCCGAATCGCTTGAACATCCTGTTTTCGGCCTGTCCTCTGTGCGACCCTGATGTGTGGATCAACGACATTGGATTTCGTGTCGTGCCCGCTCCCGCAGGCCGAGATCAGTCAGGGTTTTTTGGTTTTGAGCTATGGGCAGGAGGAAGTCTGGGTGCGCACCCGGTTTTGGGATTCAGGCTCAAGGAGTTTATTCCTCTTCATGAAGCACTTCCTGCCTGTCAGGCTATTTTTGAAATATATACAAAATACGGAAACCGGAATAAGGCCAAATCCCGACTCAAGTGGTTGGTGGATCAGTGGGGGAAGGAAAAATTCTCAACTGTATTCGACCAGGTATTCCGTGGAAAAAGGTCATTGCCCGAAAATCAGAAATTCCGTTTTGCGGAAGAAGCATTATCTCCCCCTCCGTTTCCATTCTCCTTCTACCCTTCTCGCGTCATTGAAGGATGCATCCCGCAGAAGCAGCGGGGAAAAGTCCTCATCCCGGTGGATATACCTCTTGGAGAGATTGCCTCTCGGCAGTTAAGGACTCTGTCGGAGATCTCGCGCCGGTATGGAGATGAAAGCTTCCTTCAGCTAACGAAGGAGCAAAACATTGAAATTCAAGGGATCAAGGAAAAATATGGGCCATCTGTTATCCACACAATCAGGGGGATTGGGCTTGCCCCTCTTCTTGGGAAAAGGAGCTCGAATATTGTGGCCTGTCCAGGAACGGAGTTCTGTGTCCTGGCTGTAACGGATGCCCAAGGCACTGCACGTTCACTGCTTCATGATTTTAAGGCTCCAAATCCAAAAATAAAGGAGTTGCTTGATCAAATAACGATCTCTATCTCCGGATGTCCAAACAGTTGTTCCAAGCATCAGGTCTCAGACATCGGGCTTTCTGGTGCCATGACTGTGGTTGGTGATGACAGACGTTATGCTTACTCCTTATATCTTGGTGGTCGGATGGAGAAGGACGTGCGTCTGGGAGAAGTGATCCTTAAGGGACTGACTGAAGACATGATTGTTCCGGTTTTTGAAGCCCTCCTGGAATGCATCGTCACCCATGGTGTCGGAGAGGAAACCTTCCAGAATATTGTTGATCGGGTGGGAACGAAAACGATCGGAAAAGAGGTAGAGGAGCGTCTTGAGTCCAGCAGGCCGCATATCTGGGAAAAAATTCGAATGGAGTGCCAGAACGAGATCCATGCAGAAATCTTGACATGACGGAACTCTTCTTTGTTTGACGAGGTATTTCCGCTGCAAGGGGTAGAGTTGTTTTAAGGATCATTCGTCGTTCACCTTACCTTTGGGTAGGGTTGACAAAGCCAGCTGATTTCACTGGATTCCTTTATCACTGAAGGAGGGTTTCATGAAAATGATTCAGGCAATTGTCAGGCCAGAAAAAGCAGGGGACGTTGTTTTGTCTCTTGAGAAAACCGGCATTCTGGCTTTGACACGAATGGATATGATGGGCCATGGAAGACAAAAAGGGATTCATGTCGGGACCGTCCATTATGCGGAGATCGCCAAGGTCTACTTCATGATTGTCGTCGAGAATCAAGATGCAGACCGGGCAGTCAATGCGATTCGGATTGCGGCCAGTACCGGTAACCCCGGGGACGGGAAGATTTTTGTTTCCTCCGTTATTGAATCCCGTACGATCCGTCAAAGCGGGAAATCAGTCTCTTCACAGAAAATGACTGATACCGCACCGTCTCCGCTTTCCGGAAAGGGTGTTTCATGAGCATCTCTTTACCACTCCCTCCACTTTACCTCCGACTTTCAGTGACAGATCGCTGCAATTTGAGATGTCTTTACTGCAGGCCTGATAAAGCAGAAGACACGCTGGCAAGGCATCCATCTCAGCTTTCAGCCGAGGATTTATTGGATCTTGTGGAGTTAGTGAATACTGCCGTACCAATCTACAAATTGCGATTGACAGGCGGAGATCCTCTTGTTCGGCCGGACCTTGATAAATTTATCAGGAAGGTTCGCAAACTTCTTCCAGATGCAGAAATTGCATTAACGACGAACGGGCTCCTTCTTTCCCGTCAGGTGAAGGCACTGAAAGAGGCCGGGCTTGATACGATGAACATAAGCTTGGATGCGACAGAATTCGGCATGTTTGAAAAAATTTCAAAGGTCAACGCGTTTGACGATGTCCTGGAAGGAATCTTGGCTGCAAAAAAATCAGGGTTTAAAAGTCTTAAACTCAATACAGTTCTTTTGCGGCAATTTAACGGGCAATCATTGCATGAGCTGGTCGAGTTTGCGGCTGACCTGAACTGTGAATTGCGCTTCATTGAATTAATGCCGATCGGCGTGGCTTCTGACTATTTCAAGTCTGAGTTTTTGCCAGCAAACGAAGCAATGGAACTCCTTCAACCTCATTTTGGCGATCCAATCCCGCTTGGGTTGAAGGGAACCGCATCGCGTTATTTATTCCAGTTTCGCGGAAAAAAAACGGTTGTCGGATTCATTACAACCATCTCGGAGCCGTTTTGCGGTACATGTGACCGGCTGCGGATAGATTCAAGGGGGTGGTTGTTTCCATGTTTGCATGATTATGACGGACTGGACCTCCTGACATTATGCCGGACCGCTGAAAGAGAACAGGCCGTCCGTTTGATCCAGTCCGTTCACGCAGAGAAAAAATCGCCCGTTCAAGAATGGACATCGCAACAAATGGTCCGGATTGGAGGATAGGAGTCATGATCATGGTAAATAAGCATGGTAGTCGTTTCTCGAACATCTTGCCAAATACCGGAGGGATCGAATCAGGTGCCCCTCGCACATTCTCTGTGGTTTATTTTGGTCCAATCAGAGAAAAAACCGGACGGATGAAAGAAGAGATATTGACAGATTCCAGAACACCTGAATCTCTCTATGAGGAGATAAGGATAAAGTATGCGCTTGAATATCCCTTTTCCCTTCTTCGGGTTGCCGTAAACGGGACGTTTTCGAGTCCAGAGGCCATGCTTGAAGAAGGAGATAGTGTTGCTTTTTTACCTCCATTTGGAGGGGGATGAATGTTCCGGTTCGTACGTACCACTATTTCTGGGGAGATTTTGCGTTCTTCTCTTTGTCATCCGGGTGCAGGGGGCGTGGTTATTTTTGAAGGCCGTGTCCGGAACCAGCATCGTGGACGATCGGTACTCTTTCTTGAATATGAGGCTTATGAACTGCTTGCGGAGAAGGAAGGGTTGGCGATCCTTGAAGAAGTCAGGGAGAGGTATGATATTTTGGAGGTTCTTTGTGTTCATCGGATTGGGAAGGTTGAACTCGGGGAGGTTGCCGTTTGGATTGGTGTTACTGCTGTTCATCGGGCTTCTGCCTTTGAAGCCTGCTCTTTTGTGATCGACGAGATAAAACATCGTCTTCCAATATGGAAAAAAGAGTGGTACGAGCATGGAGCGGCTGCCTGGGTAAATTGTCTGGAGGAGGCGAGGCATTCTCCCTTTATTTCAAGCAAAGAGAACACAGAAAGTCTCTCTCATGATTAATCCCGATGAGGCCCTTCATACTGTCTTGAAAAACATTTCACCATTATCCCCCATCAAAATTTCTATTTCGGAAGCCCTTGGGTATCGACTATCGGAAGAGATTCAGGCTCCACGCAACTTTCCTCCTTTTGATCGCTCCATGATGGACGGCTTCGCTGTGTGTCTGGGAACAATGTCAGGACGATATCGCCGGATCGGTGTTTTGAAGGCTGGTGAAACTTGGTCTGCCCCCCTTGAACCAGGCGATTGCCTAGAAATTATGACGGGGGCGCCCTGTCCATTGGGAACGGATCTGGTTTTTCCTTATGAGGATGTTGATACAGATGGGGTATGGATGACTCCACCTCAAAATTACGAGTTGGGTCAATACATTGCAAAATCTGGGAGTGAATGCCGGAAAGGGGATGTTGTTCTCCACAAAGGAACGGTCGTGACTCCGCTGATTATTGCGATATTGGCCTCGTTTGGCCAAACAGAGGTGTCTATCATCCCTCCACCGAATATTTCAATCATTGTAACAGGACGAGAGATCGTGCGAGAAGGGAGCCGTCTTGGTGGATCTCAGATTCATGATGCGAACGGCCCGATGTTGATGGCGATGGCCTCTATGCTCGGAGTCACAAAAATAACAGCCATGAGTGCTGACGATGATCTCTGCTCTTTGACAGAGGCACTCGATCAGTCGGAAAAAGCAGATCTAATACTGGTTACTGGTGGCGTTTCAGAGGGACTTTTCGATCTTGTTCCAACTGCACTGGAGTCAAATGGGGCAAAGGTCCTGTTTCATAAGGTTTCACAGAAACCAGGAAAACCTTTTCTCTTTGCTCGCAAAGAAAACCGACTCTATTTCGGGCTTCCGGGGAACCCTTTGTCTGCTCACTTGTGTTTCCATCGCTATGTAGCCCCGGTCATTCGCATAATGCAGGGGAATACCATTCCTTCAGCCCGGGATCAAGGTATCGCTCGTATTACACCCAACAGGAGTGGAAGAACCCGATTTGATCTCGCTCGGGCTGAAAGAATACAGGGGGCAGATCAGCCATTTCATCTCACTGTTTACGAAGGACTGCATTCATCGGATCTCTTTTCAGTACACAAGGCGAATAGCGTGGTATGCGTTCCCCCCATTGAAGATAGCAATGAAGAAGATGATGAATCCAAACATTGGGAGTTCGAATGGCTTGAGAGCGCACGAATGGAGGGAATGTGAATCTAGAGAGAGATCCCGGTTCTGGAGCCCGGATGGTGGATGTGGGAGAAAAGGACGTTACTGAGAGAATTGCCATTGCATCAGGAAGAATACGGCTTGACGACGAAGTAATTGAATACATCAGATCAAATAATATTCCGAAAGGGAATGTTTTTGAGGTTGCTCGTGTCGCCGGGATCATGGCAGCCAAGCGCACTGACGAGATTATTCCTCTTTGCCACCCATTGCCGCTTGAATCGGTAGAGGTGCACTTAGAGATTATCGGGAATGCCGTGATGGTTCGGGCTCAGGTTCGTACGCACGCAAAAACTGGAGTCGAGATGGAGGCACTAACAGCTGTCGGAGCTGCCTGTCTCACGATATATGACATGTGCAAGCCTTTGGCAAAAGGTCAGTCTGCAATAATCGAGTGCATTCAGCTTGAAATGAAATCAGGTGGCAGGAGCGGTACCTTTATCCGGAGTAACGAATCCAAAAAGGAGGTGGAAGGATCATGCGTTTTACCGTCCTGACTCTAAGTGACAGAAGCTATGCCGGCATTCGCCCCGACCAATCCGGACCTCTGGCGGTCAAGATCTTGAAAGAGGCATTTGCCGGAAGCGCGATTGAGACAGCAATCCTTCCCGATGACAGGAAGGCCATCAGGGAAAAGTTGCTGGAGTCAAGTGCCAATGGATATAGCGACTTGATCATCACGACTGGTGGAACAGGGCTTGCTCCTCGCGATGTCACGCCGGAGGCAACCCGGGATGTTCTTGAACGGGAAATTCCGGGAATCTCCGAAGCGGCAAGGGCTGCTGGTCTGGCTAAAACACCGCATGCAATGCTCTCTCGCGGTGTTTGCGGAACACGCGGAAAAACATTGATCATCAATTTGCCGGGGAGTCCGAAGGCTGTTGCCGAATACCTGAGCCTCCTGACCCCAGTCATCCGGCATGTTCTCGATCTCTTGTCAGGATTGAAAGAGGCATGTGACAGTTTGCCAATAATGGCACCTACGTCAGAAGGAGAAAGAAGTCCATCTTCTGCCCCTGAATTGGACTAACAGTAATCATTAACAAAATCCATCCACGATGTTGCCCTGATTTCGTTCTTTATCCATAACGATTTATTTCTGTTTTTATGTAAAAAATATCAACTAAAATCTCCTGGAATCGCATAGATATTTTAGTTTTCCTATTAATTATATTTTTATAAAAATTTATATTTTTAGTGCGATATCAACTACAACATTCGGTAAGGTTATGGAATTGCAGGAAGGGAGAATGGCCGGAACAACCCATCGCGCACCGTTAATTTTGACACCTGACGAACGAGAACAGTTGGAGACGCTCTCCCAATCGCGAACGGCTTCAAAACGGGAAACTGAACGGGCAAAGATTCTGTTGCGCTATTCCGAGGGAAAAACGATCCAGGCTATCCATCAGGAACTGGGTCTATCTCGTCCCACCATTTACAAATGCATCGACAAGGCACTCGCGGCGGGAGTGGCGGTGGGGCTTCAGGACAAATTCCACCGGCCGAAGGAACCCGAGATTACCGAGGAAGCCAAAAGCTGGGTGGTGAGCCTGGCCTGTACAAAACCCAAGGATCACGGACTGGCCGCCGAACTATGGACGCTTTCTGCCCTGGCACAATTCATTCACGCGCATGCGGAGGAAGCGGGGTTCCCGAGGCTTTCCCACATCCCCCGGATGACGCTTTGGCGCATTCTTGATGCGGCCAATATCAAATCACCCCGGATCCGGTACTACCTGAAACAACGAAACCCGGACTTTAACCGGAAGATGGCCGAGATCCTGATGCTCTACCAGGAGGTCAATCTCCAGAACGAGGCGCGCGCGCTCCCAGGGGAGACCCCTCCCGGGAGAATCGGGAGCGCTGAGAGAAAGCCGGGGGGAGAAGCGATCGGAAACACTGCCCTGGAGCATGAGTATGTGAACTCTGGAATCATGTTCATTCTGGCTGCACTGGATCTCCATACCGGAGAGGTGATCGCCAATGTCGAAGAGCGCCACCGAAGCCAGGAGTTCATCTCTCTGCTCAGACATATCGATGATCATTATCCCAGGGAGGCGGTCATCCGGATTGTGCTCGACAACCATTCGGCTCACATCTCCCGGGAGACGATGGCGTATCTGGCGACACGACCCAACCGGTTCGAGTACGTGCATGCCCCCAAGAATGGATCGTGGCTCAATCTGGTGGAGACGGCGTTCTCGAAGATGGCCCGGACTTTCCTCCGGCATATCCGGGTGGCTTCAGAACAGGAGCTTAAGGACCGCATCCTGAAAGGGATCGCCGAGTGGAATGCGGATCCCGTCGTGTTTCGATGGAGCAATTTCGATCTTGGGCTTAAATGATACGCAAATATTTGATTGTTACAAAATGCTTGATTTACGCATGCTGTCAATCAAGCCCTCGTTCGCTTCCGTCTCAGACATGATGAGGTCAATATGGCTTTTGAAGAGATTGTCATAGCTTTGGGAAGGGTCAGATCTGGGATTCCTGATAAGGTAAAGCGTCAAACATTAAAATATGTTCGAGATGAAGCGGAAACCATGAGGCAAGATTTTGGAATCGAACTCAGGAAGATGGCGGATGGACAGAAGGTGTTTCCTACAAAAAACATCCAAAGGTCTGGCTCGAATCGCTGAAGCCTTTACTGGATCCGTATTTACCGAAAAAGGCGATCGGAAAGCTGTAACCCCATGGTCCATAACAGTGAACGAGGCAGCTTTTTGCCATGGAGATAAGCGTAAAGGGAGGTCAGGCGTGAACGGTCAGCTTGACGCCCCAGGAGTGCATCACCTTCATGATGGTCTCGAACCGTAGTTTGGCTCCAGGAGAGAATGCCTTATAAAGACTTTCCCGGCCGAGCCCGGCTTCCCTGGCAATGGTGGCCATCCCGCGGGCTTTTGCCACATTGGAGCGAGCGACGAGGAGAATGTCGGGATCGTTCTCTTCCCGTGTTGCAATCAGATATTCCGCGATGGCTCCTTCACTGTCGAGGTACGCCAATACGTCGAAGTCCGTGATTTTTTTTCTTTCATAACTCATGTTTCCAGGGTCTGAACCAATTCTTTGCCCGCGCAATATCGCGGTCTTGGGTCGATTTGTCCCCCCCCCGAAAAGAAGCAGGACCACCACTTTTTCCCGACGGACGAAATAAAGATGGTATCCCGGCCCGAATCAATCCGGATTTCCGAAAGACCCTCTCCTGCCGATTTTACATCACCAAAATTGCCCATTGCGATTCGATCCAGGCGAGACAGAATCCGGGACTAACCTTGACGATCCCTCAAGGAAGACAGGCAACGGGAAAAATCTCGGTTTGTCGAAGACAGATCATGCAATAGTCGTATTCGTTCGGATACAAGAAGTCAACCAATATGGTATGAGTTTTCCATCACCTTCGGCGACCCCCATAAATGAAACAAGGCAGAATAGTATCTGATACCGGTACAGAGGTCGATAAGTCATTGATGCGTAAGCTCGTGCTTAAATTCCGCTCCTCATGTTGCCCCCGACTCTGGCATGGTGGTCGTGACGAAAAGGTAAAACCGAAAGACAAAAGCTTCGGGATTCGTGTAAACTCTTCGGTATTGATCCCGGAATGGCGAGAATCCGGATTGTCCGACAATCGGTTTTTAGCATTTTCTTTTTGGTTCGAGGGGGGATCGCCGTGGAAGGGTACCGTACTGAGTTTTCTCCCGGGACATTCTTGCTTCCCCGTCACTGATCCCTCTCAAAAACACAGCTCGGGGGAGTATTTTGATCTCTGACAACGTTCAATCCTTATTTCATTTCGAGCCGGAAGAAGACAGGGATTTTGTCCGTGACAAGATCCAATTCCTCTATATTGGCGGATCGATCGGGATTGCCTCATCCATCACCATGACAATCATCGAGATTACCCGGAATGAGTTATTCCGGGTAATCCCGTCTTTACTTTTTTCCATCATTGCTCCCGTACTTCTCTTCTCTCTGTCCCGCAAAACGGAAAGCTATAAAAAAATACTCACGGGATTTGCCGGCCTGATTCTCTGTCAGCAGATTCTGGGGGCCTTTATCTCTTTCAACGAAGTCCTGATGATTGTATGGTATCCGGTCTTCCCCCTGACCTATTTCTTCCTTCTGGGATATCAGAGGGCACTCCTCTGGAATGCCGCGGCAATCGTGGGGATCGTTTCCGGATATTTCTGCTTTCCTTTTTTCAACCACATCCCCCCGGTTTCCTTCCCCATCTTCCTGAGCTCCGTCTTTGCCTATTGTGTTGCAATGCTTCTGGCCTGGTACCACTACCGGGTCATCCATACCTACCAGAGCCGGCTTAAAAGAGAGGCGCTCATCGACAGCCTGACCGGAGCCCTTGTGCGAAAGGCCGGCCTCGGAGAATTATCCAGGCTGATGGCCCAGAACGACCGCGATCAGAACATGGAATTGTTTGTCGCACTGATGGACATCGACAACTTTAAGATCATCAACGATCAGGATGGTCATCAGAGCGGAGACCAGGTTCTTGTTCTTGTGGCAGAAGCTGTCCATCGAACCATCCGGAAAGACGATCTCTTTGTGCGACTGGGAGGCGAGGAGTTTCTCCTCCTGCTTCCGGGACAATCCTTCGATACCGCATACCTGATCTCTGAAGATCTTCGCCGACGGATCGAGCAAGAGGTCATCCGCCCCGACGGATCGGCGGTGACCGTCAGTATCGGTCTGACACGATATCGGCCGAAAGAGACGCTCGGAAGCCTTCTTCACAGGGCAGACAATCTGATGTATCGCGCCAAGAAGTTCGGCAAAAACAGGATCTGCTGGCAGGAGCACGGGCGTGTCGACGTGTTTTTACCCGCACCTTCACAAATAACCGTCCCCGAAATTCCCTGACACCGTTTCTTATCCGCATCCGAATTCCGGAAGTAAACCTTCCGTCATTTAAGATAAAATCTGTTTATTAATCATGCAAATTCTTGCGGAAGAAGAAAATCCGTGATACTAATGAAACGAATCCAACGCATGACTCTCTTCTCCGGGAACCAGTGGCGGGCGCTATTCTCTCCCTCTCTTCTCCTGGTCCTTGATCCTCGTCGGTTGGCCGGTCCGCTGGATGAAAGGGGGGCTTTTGTCTCCGTCTTCAGGGCAGCAGAAACACATGAAGGAAGGGTTATGGTTTTCGAGCTTATGGCTTGCGTGGTTCCTTGCGCTTGCCGGAGCCATTTTCCTCGCCCTTTCCCTGGATCGTGCCAGCACGAACAGAAAACTGATTGAGACAACCCGCTTCACCGATGCAGTCAGTTTCTTCGAAAAGATCAACGACATTCTTGTCCTGAACTCCATCCCTTCCGCCAATCTCTCACCGATCAAATGGGAGACCTATCGCGACGGCCTTTTTGTCCAGGGAAAAACAGTCCTCAGGGTCATGAAAGGCAACGACACTTTTCTGACAAAAGAAGAGCGGACCCGGCTTCAGGAAATGTGCACCCTTTTTAAAAAACTTAAAAAGGGTCTTCTGGCAGGCAGGCCCCTTCGGGAGCTTGTAGGAATCGACCACCGGATGATGCTTCTGTCCATCGAGCTTGCGGGCTGGTCTGCCAGCAAGCGGGAGAGCTTTTTTTACCGGATTCGCCTTCTGGACTATGCCCGGGCGATTCTCCTTCTTTCTGCCCTGGCAGGAGGAGGGGTCTTCCTCTTCGGAAGAACCCGGCTCCATCGGAAAACCTCAAGGCAGAACCGGTTCTACCAGGCCCTTTTGCGAATCGACCAGCTGATCCTGACACTCCCCACCATGGAGGAATTACTCCCGCAAACATGCCGGATCATTGTGGAAGAAAGCGGTGTCATGCTCGTCCGGTTTATCGAACTCGACGCCGCGTCGGGAGAGGGGTCCATCCTGGCTTATTTTGGAAAAACGACGGAAGGGTTTGCCCGGAGAAAGCATTCCCCCGACCCCTCCGCGCCCGGAGGAAGTGAGCTATGGGCAGATCTTGTCAGACTCAAAGAGCCTCTCGTATGGAACAGCCTCCAGAATCAGCTCAGGGATGGTTCCCTCCGGAATGTCCTTCTTGAAAATGGAATTTTTTCGGGAGCAGGCATCCCGGTTTTCCGGGAAGGGACTATGTTCGGCACATTGATTCTTTATTCGGATGAAGAGAATTTTTTCGATCCCGACCTGATGAACCTGATTGGAATGATGGTCAAGAATATCTCGTTCGCGATCGAAAATCGGGATCGGGAGGACGACCGGAAAAAGCGGGAGGAAGAGGTCACCCGACTCGCCCTGTTCGACAATCTGACCGGTCTTCCGAACCGCCGACTTTTTCATGACAGGATGCAGCAGGCGGTAGAACGTCATCTCCGGACAAAAGAGCGTTTTGGAGTCGGCATCCTGGACCTCGATGGCTTCAAGCAGGTCAATGACCGACTGGGCCACCCGGCTGGAGACGCTCTTCTGATACAGGTCTCCGAGCGGATCAAGGGTATTCTCCGGGGAACGGATACGCTCGCCCGCCTCGGCGGAGATGAATTTGGAATCATCTTTACCCATCTGGAAGCAGAAAAAGGATCGGCTCTCTTCGACCGGGTCATCCGTTCTCTTGCCGTACCGTTCACGCTGGGAGAAGAGGATGTGACAATCGGGGGAAGCCTGGGGATCACCATCATCCCTCCCGACGATGGGAGGGATGAGAGTCTGCTCAAGCATGCAGACCTTGCCATGTACCAGGTCAAGGAACAGGGCAAGAACGGATGGGAGATCTTTCAGCCGGCCATGACCGAAGCGCTGGAAAACAGCTACCGGCTGAAGAAAGAGCTCGAAAAGTCCCTTGGGGAAAACCGCTTCGCTCTTCATTATCAGCCCCAGGTCGAATTGGCCTCGGGAAGGCTGGTGGGCGTCGAGGCCCTCCTTCGCTGGAACCATCCCGAACGGGGGCTGCTGGACTCGGAATCTTTCATCGGGATCCTTGCAGGGTGCGATCTGGCCATCGACATCGAAAGATGGGCTCTGGAAGAGATCCTTTCCCAGATAGAGGATTGGAGCGAACAAGGGATCCGGCCCAGAGTCAAGATGAATATCGGAAGCCGCCACTTGCTCTCGGGAAGATTCACGGATGATCTCAGAAATGCCTTGTCCCGGCATCCGGAGGTTCCTCCCCAGGCGCTTGAACTGGATATCACGGAAACAAAATCATTTTCTGAAATCAGTAAGGTAAAAGAAATCTTCGATGCATGCCGACGCTTGGGGATTTCGATCAGCGTTGCCAACATCGGGACAGAACATGGATCCATTGCCTACATCCAGACACTCGGAGTCGACCGGGTGACGATCGATCGGCGATTTGTCCGCAACCTTCCCAAAAGCCCGCAGGATATGGCCATCGTGGCAAGTCTTGTCACGTCGGCCAAGTTGCTGCTGGTCGATGTGGTCGGAGAGGGGATCGAAACAGAAGAGGAGGGGGATCTCCTGCTCAGATGGGGATGCCGCATCGGACAGGGATTCGGGATTGCCCATCCGATGGTTCCCGAAGAGATCCCTGGATGGGCCGAACGATATCGTCCGTTTGAGTCCTGGTCCCATTGGGCAGAGGTTCCCTGGGACCCCCAGAACTATCCTTTGCTTCTGGCCAAGGAAGCGGCCCGTGTTTTTTACGAGAATTTCCTGGATGGAATCGCAAAACCAGGCGTCAGCCGTGTCGAGTGGACCGACTCTCACCGATGCCTTCAGGGAAGGTGGATCGATGGAGACGGTCAGCTCCGCTACGGGGCGACACTCGAGTTCCGACAGTACAGGGATGCCCACGAGCATCTCCACTCGCTGATCCGGGAGGCTATCCTGTCCCGGGATGCGGGAGATTTTCCACGACTTGACACGCTGAAAGAGGCCATCCGGGAGGTCAATGCCGAACTGATCCGGCGGATCGATCAGATCCGCTCGCTGGGCGCTGCCGGACCGGGATCGTGACACTGACACTGCAATCCCTGCCCGGCAATGCATCGGGAAGAGCGGGGGAGAAAGAGCTTTCAGGATCCCTCTTTCCGTTCACGACCAGAACCCGCCAGGAGTCCTTGTGAAAAGGGGGTTGATCGTGGCAGAGAAACGGTTCCGCTGTTTTTCATCAGGGCCTCGTCAGGTGAGAGAAACCTGATGGCCACTCAATTCTGGGACAAGCAAAAGATCGGGATATGATCATGGGGTATGGATGATGACTGCGAATTTTCCCACCGAAAAGAAAATCCTGATGAGTTTCGGATTGGCTGTTTTCTCCCTGGTACTCATTGGCATGCTGGCCTTCCATACGGCTGAAGGATACGTCAACGCCTCCCGATGGGTGGAGCATACCCAAACGGTGTTAAGAAACCTTGAACGCACCTGGGCTCTGATCACTCAGGCGGAAACAGCACAGCGCGGCTATTTTCTCACCTCCAACTCTGTCTACTTCCATCAGCGCCAGAACGCTATCCGGCATTTGCAGGAGGTCTTGGAGAAGCTTCCGGAGAAGGTCACGGACAATCCGCTGGAAGAAGACAGGGTGATCAAGCTTCAGCAGGAAGTGCGGCTGCGTCTCCAGGTCATGGACACCATTCTCGAATCCTATCGAAAAAATGGGCTTTGGGCGGCGCAGGCGATGCTTCGGGGGGGCTTGGGAATTGCCGAAATGTCTGCCGTTCACGAAGTCATCCAGGAAATGCATGCGACGGAAAGTCGTTTGCTCAGGGAACGAAGCGCCGCCGCCCAGGAGGCAGGGGTCGAGACCTTGTGGGTCATAGGGGCGACGGTCATCTTCCTGGTCGCCTTGCTGACCGGATTCTTTTGGCGGATCCGGGCAGAAATGCGCGACCGGCGAGAAGCTGAAACGGTCCTGGAAGAAGCCCTGCGCATTGAAAAGAGCCAGGGGCAGATCCTGGCTCTTTTCAGCAACTCGGCTCTCGGGTTGCCCGATCTTTTGCAGAAGGTCCTGGGTATTCTGGCAGAAAACCACCCGTTTCCCGTTTCTGCCTTTTACCGGTACGACGAGTGGCAGGGGAAATTTCTCCTGATGGCACATCGGGGGACCAACGATCAGGTGACCGAAAGCTTCCTCCGCGGGGAAGGCGTTCTGGGAGAGGCGGCGATGGCAGATCGCCTGCAGCGATTGAAACAGCCCGGCGAGAATCCGGGATTTCTGATCGAGGCGGGAATCTGCCATTTCCAGCCGATGGAGATCCTGATGGTTCCGATTCGCTACCGGGAGCAACGATTCGGGGTCATGGTGGTGGCCTCCCTTCGCACTCTCTCAGAAAGAGAGACGGCTTTTCTTGAAAAACTCTCTCTTGAGCTGGGGTCTTCTATCAATAATTTTGTCCAGAAGGAAAATCAGCAGATCATGGCCGCCGAACTCCGGACCCACAGCGGAGAACTGCTTCAGAAAAATCAGCAATTGAGACTGGCCGACCAGGCCAAGTCGGATTTTCTCGCCAACATGTCCCATGAGCTCCGGACACCGCTCAATGCCATCATCGGCTTCTCCGAGTTGTTGAAAGACGGGATAATGGGCGAACTCACCCCTGAGCAGAGAAGCGCTTCGAGCGATATCTTCATGAGTGGGCAACACCTCCTCTCCCTCATCAACGATATCCTCGACCTTTCAAAGGTCGAGGCGGGAATGATGAAGCTTGAACTGGAGATCACCAATCTCCCTGACCTGCTCAAAAACGTCCTCGGCATTGTGAAGGAAAAAGCCTCCGCCCATCAGATCTCCATCAGCGTCGAGGCAGATCCGGACCTCCCGCCCATCTACCTGGATCTTCGAAAGACCAAGCAGATTCTCTACAACCTTTTGTCCAACGCGGTGAAGTTCAATGTTGACGGTGGCCAGGTGGTTCTCCGGGGACGCCGTCACACTGCTCTTCCGGGTCCGGAATACGCGGCGTTTCCGCAATGGCTTGAAATCAGCGTGGCCGATACGGGGATCGGCATTTCCAGGAAAGATCTGGGAGGTCTTTTCCAGCCGTTCGTCCAGGCAGACAGCGGCCTGAGCCGCCGTTACGAGGGGACCGGCCTCGGCCTCTCCCTGGTCAAGCGTCTCGCGGAACTGCATGGCGGTCTGGTAACGGTTGAGAGCACTCCCGGAAAAGGGTCCGAGTTCCATGTCTGGCTCCCCTGGAGGGAAGAGGGAGGAGATGCGGCACCGCTCCCGAGCATTCCGGAAGAGAAACCGGGACGGCTGGTTCTGGTGATCGAGTTTGACGATACGGTTTCAAACCACCTCGAAGGATATTTGAGAAATGAGGGCTTCCGCTTTCGGCGGGCCGTTTCGGTAAGGGAAGGTCTTGAAATCGCCGGGGAAGAACGTCCTGACCTCATTATTCTGGAAATGAACATGCCTGGCATGGACGGCTGGGATTTTCTGGAAGCCCAGCGCCAGGACAAGCGAATCACGGATATTCCGGTGGTGATTACCGTCATGGATTCGGAGCAAGGCGCGGGATTTTCCCTTGGCAGTGTGCAGGTTCTTCAAAAACCCGTCGACACCAATTGTCTTGAAGAGATCCTGAAAAAATTGGGGCTCAGGTCGACCACGCAAAAGGAACGCCATGTCGTTCTCGTCGTCGATGACGACCCTCATGCCGTGGAAATCCTCCGCAGACAACTCTACAGCGGGGGATATGACGTGCTCAGTGCCTATGGTGGGCGGGACGCGGTGCTCATGGCCCAGCACTTTCATCCCGAACTCATCCTGCTTGATCTCATGATGCCGGATTTTAGCGGATTTGATGTCGTGGAGGTGTTGCAATCGGATCCGGAAACCGTTGCCATTCCGATTCTTGTCCTGACGGCCAAGATGATCACTCCCGAGGATCGCCATCGACTCAATGGTCATATTCTGCAGATTATGGAAAAAGCCGGGTTCCAGCATGACCGCTTCCTGGGAGAAGTTTATCGCGCATTGTCTGGGCGCATTAAGCCATGATCGAACCCTTTTGTTCTCCCTGCCAGAGTCTCGGGATCCATGGCAACGATGCCGTAACAGGTGGGCGGGTTCATTTCCGCGTCAGTCGAGCTTTTCTCCACTCATTCCATCTCTTTTCAAGGTCCACCTCCTGCTCATCCCTGGCCTCATTGTTAAAGCGGAGAACCTGTACGCTACAACCCCGGACAGATGACGCGCGCTCTAAATATTGTAGGAGCCGTCACTGTGCAACATAACGTGATAACCTTAAAATATTTCGGGGTTATTCGCATTGCCGGCTCAAAGATGCGGCAGGATGCGCTCAATGTGTTCGATATAAAGAGGGAAGCAGCGGCCGCGAGAGAAAAGAGCCCGCCTCGCGGCCGGCTTCTTCCACCGATTCTTCCATGGGAGATCTCCACTTGCCTAAAAACATCCTGATTATTGAGGATAATGAAGTGAACCGAAAACTGGTGGAAGTGATCCTGACCAAATCCGGATATGCTGTTTTATCGGCTACCGATGCGGAGGAGGGGATTTCCCTGGCACGCAGAGAGCATCCGGACCTGATCCTCATGGATATTCACCTTCCGGGAATGGATGGGCTTTCTGCCACCCGGATTCTCAAAGGAGAGCCATCGACCATGGATATTCCCATCATTGCCCTGACAGCCCTGGCCATGAAAGGAGACGAAGAACGCAGTCTGGAGGCCGGTTGTGATGACTATGTCGATAAACCGATCCGGCACCAGTCCCTCGTAGACGCCGTTGTTCGTCTCCTGAAGACAGGAGGCAAGCCCCATGCATGAACGAAATCCCATCATTCTGGTCGTGGACGATGAGGGAAGCAGCCTCCGCCTTCTCACCGCCCTTCTTCAGGCGGAGTCTTACAACGTACTGACCGCGTCAAATGCCAGCGAAGCAATGGAACAGCTGCAGGACTCCCTCCCCGATCTGGTCCTGACGGATGGAATGATGCCCGGAGTCAGCGGGTTTGAACTCGCCGCGAAACTCAAGAAAGACGCTCGTTATGCGACAATCCCCATCATCATCGTCACGGCGCTTGATGACCGGGAAATCCGGTTGCAGGCCTTGAAGGCCGGTGTGGACGAGTTCCTCTGCAAGCCTATCGACCGGGCGGAACTGCGGGTCAGGATCAGCAATCTTTTGCGTCTCAAGGAATACAGCGATCGCATCCGGCGGAACAATGAAATTCTGGATAACACGGTCCGGGAACGAACGTCCCAGTTGCACGACAGCTATCTGCAAACCATTCAGACACTCATCCGCGCCGCCGAGAAAAAAGATGAAGAAACGGGTGCCCATCTGCAGAGGATTGCCTACTACTGCAAGGAGTTGGCTGAAAAGGTGGGGATGGATTCCGCTTTTACCGACCTTATTTTCAGGGCCAGCCCCATGCATGATGTCGGAAAAATCGGAATACCGGACCGGATTCTCCTGAAACCGGGGGCCCTTGATTATGACGAGTGGGCCATCATGCGCACCCATACAACCCTCGGAGCCAACATTATCGGGGAAAACAACGTCTCGGAGGAGTTGAGGATGGGCTGGGAGATCGCTCTTGGCCATCATGAGCGATGGGACGGGAGCGGCTATCCTTTGGGCCGAAAGGGAGATGAAATTCCCTTGTGTGCCCGCATGATGGGCATGGCCGATGTCTATGATGCGCTCCGAAGCCGGCGCTCCTACAAGGAGCCTTTCGACCACCAGTCTTCTGTGGAGATTATCCTGAAGGGCGATGGACGGGTCAGCCCAGAGCATTTCGATCCGGAGCTTCTGGCCGTTTTCCCAAAAGTGGCCTCATCTTTTTCCGAATATTACGCTGCCTTGACCGATTCACATCCCCTCTGAGCCCAAAACGGAGAGATCCCGGCCGTCTCAATCGCTTGGAAAGTCCGTCTGAAAAACTTTTCACGTATTGCAAGGAGCCGCATCCATGGACAGTGGAATTAAAAGGATCATTGCCCGAGAAATCCTCGATTCCCGGGGCAATCCCACCGTTGAAGTAGAGGTATTTCTGGCCAACGGCACCCGCGCCCGCGCTTCTGTACCCTCCGGTGCCTCCACCGGCACCAAGGAAGCAGTCGAACTGCGTGATGGCGATCTACACCGCTTTGGCGGGAAGGGAGTACAGAACGTCGTCCGGAATATCAGGGAAATCATCGCCCCGGCCTTTAAGAATCTTGATGTGCTGGAACAAAAAGCCATTGATGACAGACTTATTGATCTGGATGGCACTGAAAACAAATCCAAACTCGGCTCCAATGCCCTCCTCGGCGTCTCTATGGCCTGCGCCCGTGCCGCAGCATACCATAGCAACCTGCCCCTCTATGCCTACCTTGGCAAACCAGGTACCACTCGTCTTCCGGTGCCCTGCATGAACGTCCTCAATGGTGGAGTCCATGCCCACTGGCAGGGAGCCGATTTTCAGGAATGCATGCTGGTCCCTTACGGTGCTGACAGCTTTCGCGAGGCTTTGCGCTGGGGTGCGGAAATCTACCACGCCCTGCAAGCCGTTTTACTGGAAAAACATCTCTCTGTGGGGGTCGGTGACGAAGGTGGTTTTGCACCAATGGTTTCCTCCAATTATGAGTCCTATGATTTACTCCTGGAAGCGATCAGAAAGGCCGGTTTTGAGCCAGGACGGGACTGTGGCATCGCTATTGATCCTGCCTCCTCCGAGTTCTTCAAGGACGGCAAATACCAGCTACGGTCCGAGAAGCGCGCCCTCAGCAGTGTCGAGATGATCAGTTATTATGAGGAAATCGTCCGAAACTATCCCCTTGTCCTGCTCGAAGACGGTCTCGCCGAGAATGACTGGGACAACTGGAAGCTTCTGAACGAAAAACTCGGAGGTACCATTGAACTTGTAGGTGACGATATCTTCTGCACCAACCCCAAAATCATCGCCCATGCCATTGAGGAGAATATTGCAAACGCTACCCTCATTAAATTGAATCAGATTGGCACGGTGAGCGAAACGATCTCCGCCACGCGGATGGCTCAACTCCACGGCTGGGGCGCCTTTGTCTCTCACCGTTCAGGAGAAACCACCGACGATTTCATTGCAGACCTTACCGTCGCACTCGATACCGGGCATCTTAAATCCGGCGCTCCGGCACGCGGGGAACGGGTGGCCAAGTACAACCAGTTGCTGCGGATTGAAGAAGAGTTGGGAACTGCGGCCAGATTTGCCGGTAAGCAGGCCTTCTGTCGGCCGGTAAGGTTTTAACCCAAAAGCGCCTTAATTCCCTCTCAGGGAGGATCATCAGGACCTATGGCACACAGTTATCCACTTCAAAGTTTGTCATACCTGTTTTCGGCTCCCCTTGAAAAAAAGCGACCAATGCCCCCATAAACAGGCTGGCAAATGAAAGCGTCATGCCGGCGGAAAGCATTCCCTCCTGATCGGCGATCTTTCCCCCGACCACCGGACCAATAATCTGGCCCAATGAAAAAATGACGGTAAAAAATGCGAGAGAGCTTCCCCAGAGCCTTTGGGGCAAGGCTCTTTGCAGAAAGGCTGTCATTGTTGCCGGAACATTGAGGAAGGCAAGGCCGAAAAAAATGGCAGAGACAATCATTGAAAAAAAGGAGGTCGAAAAAAGAGGGATCAGACTCCCAAAAGCCGTTACTCCCATTGCCGCTGCCATCGGCCTTCCACCGATCGATCCGGACAGTGCCCTTCTCCATATGGGCGGTGAAAGGATGACTGCCAATCCCAGAAGAGCCCAGAAAAAGGAAACCTCTTCTGCGGAACGACCACTCTCCCTGATCCAGGCCACAATATAGGTCATATAGATGATGTATCCGGCTCCAAAAAGAAAGTAGCCGGTCAGAAGCGGAATAAAGGAAGCGATATTCCATGAGCCCTTTTCCTGATGGGCATTTCCTGACGGGATCGGGCTCCTGGCGCTGGACCAGGAAAAGACCGTGCATAAAAGACTTGCGATCCCAAGTCCTATCCACGCCAACGGCCAGCATCCATCGTTGCAGCGGGACAGGGCGATTGGCAGAGTCAGGCCGGATAGAAGGATTCCAAGACCTCCTCCCGACATGTAAATCGAAATCGAGACGGCTGTCCGTCCGGCATTTCCCGGAAAGAGCCCAGCGGCCAGAACGCCCCCGCAGATGAAGGAGATGGCTCCAAAGATCCCGGCCATAAGCCGGAGAAGGAGAATTGGGAGTTCGGCATGGAAAAGCCCTGTTGCCAGGACAGCTATTGATGTCAGAAGAAGTCCCGAACGAAAGATTCTCTGGACTCCAAAACGTCCGATCAGCGCTTTTGCAACAATGGCTCCCAGTAGGTACCCGACTGCATTGGCGGTATTCAGCCATCCGGCTTGGGTGAAGTTTAGAGCAAGATCTCTTTTCATCGAAGGAAGAATCAGTGCGTAATCGAAGCGGGAAAAACCAAGGGCGACGGCCGTTCCGAGTCCAAGAAGTCCAGACGGGAGAAACTCCTGGAAAAGCGATGGTTTCACGAATGCTCCGTCTTTTCCCGAAGACTGTGGTTGATCAGTTTTCTGGCGGCATCCACTGCAAAAGAAACAATTTCCGGATCCTGATGAATATAGGACTGGGTCATGGAACCATCCCAAAGGATCATCAACTGTCGGGCAAGAAGCTCCGGACTGTCTGCTCCGGACTCTTTTGCTATTTCAAGAAAGGTTTCCTGGATCATTTGCTTGTGTTTGGCAACCCTTGCGTGAATGGGATCTGCTGGTTTTGCCCTCTCTATCGCCGCGTTGATGAATGCGCACCCCCGGAAGCTCTCTTCGTTGACGATATCTTGCAGGATCAGGAATAGTGCCAGAAGCCGTGACTTTGGAGTGTGGCTTCCGGAAAGGGCGTTCCCGATTGCCTCGATCCTTTGCTCAGAGATATGGTCGAGTACGGCCAGAATAAGATCGTCCTTGGAGGAAAAATGATGATACAGGGACATTCTGGCCACCCCGGCTTTCTTGATGACCTCGTTAATGCCGACATTGGCAATTCCATGGAGGTAAAAAAGATTGGCGGCCGTTTCGAGAATGCGCGTCCGAACTACGTTGGAGGGAGTCCTTCCGGGATGACTGGGCTTTTTCATGCGTTCAATGATAATAGATAGACTGGTCTATATTCAATACTCTTTGGAAGATCACCAAAAACGATCCTGATCAGACTGGATTGCCTTGTGAAAGACTCTCTCCTTATCAGCCATATCCTCTTGAACATCTGCCCGGGCATTCCCCTTCTTAGCCCGAAGGGCAAGAGGGGATCAAGCGGGCGGTTTTGTTTTTCTTCTTCCTGCTTTTTCAGTCGTTCCCTGAGCTTCCACATAGCGTCGGACCGTTTCGAGTGTTGCGCCGCCCACACTCCCCACATA
>JAKBPM010000047.1 GCA_021829515.1 Nitrospirota bacterium
AGAAGATCACAGCTCCCAACAGGAGCCGGTGGCGGGGAATGATTTCTGCGATAATGCCGGAAAAACCCTGGAAAATGACCGTTCCCACCCCGATCATTGCCGTAGCGATTCCTATGTCCTGAAATGACCAGTGGTGATTTTTCAGGTAGTCGTTCAAAAACGGAACGCCTACCCCAATAATCTCTCCCAGAAAAAAATTCACGAGATAGAGTCCGGACAGACTGATTTTCGATGGCGTTGTAGGAGAGGAGAGAGGCATTAAGCTTCCTGTCGGGTTTTTGATTTACTTGTTTCGTCAGTTCGAAAAATTCTTCTGGAACGAATCCATTGATTTTTTCCATTGCTCATCGCGTCATGAGGTTCGGTCAATCCATTTCGGTTGCCAGGGAATTTCGGGTGTTCCATTTTCATCGCGCAAGCGCTGGGCTATCTCTTTCATGAGAGAGGCGAACATGTGTCATCCTTCAGTCTGAGCGGCCGTTTTGGGCAAGGCTCTCTTGTGTGGTGCTCGCTAGAAGTCAGGATCAATCTACACCTGTCATCAGGTCCCTTTTACAATACACTGTTTCCCCATCATCTAAAGTACCTGCCCATCAACAGGCGAAGAGCCGACGATGCCGGGGCTTTGTTCTCGGATATCAAGACGTCGTCACGAACTCCAGGAAAAAAGTCAGTTGCCCCAGATCAGATCTCCTCATCTCTATCCCTTGCACTGATTATCCCCGTCTTTTTTGTGAATCCTCCAAAGTGGTTCCCGGCAAGATGCAGAATCCAGATTCCCATGGATATGCCCGAAAGCAAAAGCAAGGTTCTGTCTATTCCCCAGAGTTCCATGGACTCTCCCGACAGAAGCTGGCTCAATGAGGCGCCCAGAGAAACCACCGCTCCTGCGATTCCCTGCAGCAAGTTGAACCGTCCGGTTCCTCTGGCAAACTCGGAAACAAAAACAGGGAGAAGGACGGAGAAGACTCCTGTCACCATTCCGTCCAGGATCTGCCCAAGCAGCATGCCTCCCATGGAGGTGGCCCAAAAAAGGATCCCTCCCCTCAGGGACAAAAGAAGAAAAAAGGCGCTCAGAAGGTTACGTGTTCCAAATCGCCGGATAATGGAAGGCGCCAGCAGGGAAAAGGGAATCATGATCCCCTGTGTGACAAGCATCATAATGGCCATCACCCTTCCCGGAGGTCCAGGAGGTAATGAGGGAATTCCCGAAAGCTTTTCTCCGGCCAAAGGAAGCATGGTGGTATTTGCGATGAAAAAAAGAAAAAGAAGTGAGAGAAAAAAAATCAGTGAAGGGGTGAAAAGACGAGAGACCGGAAGAATGACGCCCAACTCTTCCGCTTCTCGGGCCCTGATCGGATCGATCTTTTTTCCGGGAACGCCAAGCAACAAAAATCCTGCGGCAAGCGCAGAGAGTCCATAAAAGTCAAAAATATTGAACGAAAGGAATTGACTCGTCAAAAAAATCACCGAAATTGCTCCAAAAACGGACCCGGCATGGGCCGCCCCCTGTGCTTTCCCCATCACGCCAGCAAAATATTTATTGCCGACCAGACCCATGGCCACTGAGCCCAGAACCGGCACAATTCCCGCTTGGGAGACCCCGATAAGAACCTGGGAAAGAAGAATGCGAGCAAAGGAGAGGTGAGAACCGTTAAGAAGAAAACATCCTGCGGCAAACAGGGAGACGAGGATCAGAAAGAAGGTTCTTTTTGCCACGATCCGATCGGCCAGGCTCCCTGCGATCGGCTGTGCCAGAAAAATGACAAGATTTCCAAAAGCCAAAGACTCTCCCACCCGAACAGCCTGCCAGTGTTCGGTCAGGAGGAGGTAGACGGACAGGAGAGGCATGATGCCGGTCTGGATGTCTCCCACAAGAAAATTGGCGGCCAAAAAGGCTCCCCTTCCAGGAAAGGCCCGACCGAAAAGAGGCTCTCTCCCCAGGTCATGAGGTGGTTGAGGAGTCATTGGACTGCCTGAACAGGTTGATCGCGAGGACGCATGCCCTCAGGGGGGGAGTGAAAGAGGGTCCCGGCAATCAGTGAACTCTGATCGTTGGAGATTTTTCCCGGGAAGGTTTTTTTTGCTCGGACGTGGAGCACGCAATAGGCCGTGCTCCGACAACGGGAACATTGATGCTCGTCCGGCCAGAGAGTTTTTTTAAGGGCCCCAGTGCACTGTTCTTGTGCACTGCACAGGCTCTTAAATTCCGGGAGGCAAAATCCATTCTGAAATGAGTTGTGATCCATGAAGATTTGAGCCTCCGGCAGAAAAGATCTGCCTATGGTGCTTATTGTGCTATATGCCGGAATGAAGATCCTCACTGATCAGGCAAGGGAAAGGCACAGTGGAGATCCTTTCGGTTGTCAGCTGTTTTGATCATCCAGGGAGCAGTGTCCCTGTTCTTGAGTTAATTCATGAGGATGTTGTGTGTCTGCTGTTCTATAGGGATTATGCGGTATGTCTCCATAAGAAAGGAACTGCCTATTCCCGAGAGTCTTCCATTCAGTCCTGGGATTTTTGCCAGAGGCTCCAAATGCTCTTCCAGTGTTTGGATGAATACTTCTGGGATGGACGGTATCATGATGGATAAGCAATAGAATGGATCAATCCATCAGTCTCCCGGACGAAATGACCTCATTGGCAGATGGAGTTGATGCGTATGGACGGATATTGGTGATAAATCCGTCTGGAATGGAAAACAGGGGTGAGGTTAAGTGAGGACAAAATGATTCAAATCCGGAAAAGCGGGGAACGGGGGCATTCAAACCATGGCTGGCTCGATAGCTACCACACATTTTCTTTTGGCGAATATTATGATCCGACCCAGATGCAATTTGGCAGTTTGCGGGTTATAAATGAGGATCGAGTACAGCCGGGGCAGGGGTTTGGGAAGCATGGTCACAAAGATATGGAGATCATCAGCTATGTGCTGTCTGGTGTTCTCAACCATCAGGACAGTATGGGAAATGGGTCAGCCATCGTTTCGGGAGATGTTCAACGGATGACTGCGGGATCAGGGGTTACGCACAGTGAATCCAATGGATCCGGGAGCGAGCTGGTCCATTTCCTCCAGATATGGGTATTGCCAAAGACCATGGGGCTTCTTCCGGGATATGAGCAGAAACATTTCTCCTCCGAAGACAAGAAAAATCGGCTGTGTCTTCTGGGATCGTCCGATGGTCAGGATGGTTCCCTGACGATCCATCAGGATATTCTCTTTTACGCAAGTCTACTGGAAGGGCAATTTGTTGTGAGATACACTTTTGGGCAAGGTCGCCGGGCTTATATTCAAGTCGTCCGTGGTTCTCTCGAGATCAATCGACAGGTGCTCAAATCAGGTGATGGTGCCAGGATCACGGAAGAATGTGAGATCTCTTTGAAAGGATTGCCTGATGCTGAGATACTGCTCTTCGATATGGTCTGAAGGTGCTTTCGGGCAGAAGCCAACACCTCTGGAAGACTTTTCGCATATTGTCTTTTCCTTCCCATCCCTTCTTGGAGGATTCAGTTCAGTGAAACGTTTGGAGCGGAGTTTTGTCCTGATCGTATAAAACAGACTTTTGGGGAACGGTAACGGGAATAACCTGGATGATTGGTTTTTTCAGTTGTCATCTGAAAGTTGACAACTGGTTTAGGTAATGGTTTCTGGCAAACGTGTTTGATTCCATGCTCGGGGTGATTGATCGAGCCAAGGGAGCATGATTGCCTGTTTCGGTTTTTTTGTATGTGCTTCTATGTTTATTGGGCACTCCTCCCGGTTAATGGTGTGGCAGCCAGGAGAAGCTGTTTATCAGTTCGAGGATTAAGTCCCAGGAGCATTGGTCAGCAGGTTGCTGAGCAAATGCTTTTCCCATTGGGATCGATCGACAGGAGATAGTGCGCCGATCACAACAAATTGGATGACAGGTTTTCCCGATCATGCTCTCTGTCCGGATAAAAATTCACATAAATATTGTGTGTCTACCAAGCGATGGCGGTTTTTTAAGGCATCAGACTAATGTTCAACAGGAGAGTCAATGTCTTCTTCAATCAAGGCTGTTCTTGGGATTTCGTGGGATCCCAATTGTGTGACTTTAATGGATTCTTTTCAGAAAAAAGAATTACGTATCGTCCTTTTCAGGTTGAAGAAGATATTGCCCGATTTTGTTTTTTGTGACGCAAGATTAGAAGAAAATCCACTGACTTTTTCTGAAGTGAAGACGCTGATGGATGGTGTCTCAATCGGTGGTCGGAAAATCTCGGATGTCGAACAGGTATTGAGTCTTAAAAGGGCCTGGAGCAGGCTTGCCTTGATTGTATCAGACGGCTCATTCGGACTGACAAAAGAGATCTTTTGTGAGGTGAACGCACTCGTGGCTTTTGAAGAGTCTCTGGAATGGGGGAAATTTAGAACCGGTAACCTCGTGATCGGGGGAACGTCCTACAACCCCCCAAGGTGGGAAGAGCTGCCTGATCGTTTTGCTCGTGGCATTGAGGTGATCGAGTCGATAGACAACCCGCTGGAGCGTGCTATGGCATTTTCGTTGTGGACAGCCAGAGAGCAGTTCTTTTTTGATGGGAACAAGAGAACTGGAAGAATCATGATGTCGGGTGAGCTGATGAAGAACGGATTTGACGCAGTTTCGATTCCTGACTCTTTCCGACTTGAGTTCAACGAAAAGATGCTTCGATTCTATGACAGTGGCGATGCTACGGAAATGATGAAATTCTTTGACATTCCTCCCCATGGCTAAAGCCAGGGGATTCCCACGATCACTCTTGGGATTTACTGCTTCATCGATCCCTTTTGTTGATGGGCATCTCCACAGTCTCACCTCCGGTGCCCCCGGATGTATTCTGTTTCACGAAAGCGAAACGCTTGATGTTGTTTGCCGCCAAAATATCCCTATCATGGGTCACATGACAGGATGGACATGTCCAGTTTCTGTCTGATAGGGTCAGGGCCGTATTCCTGTACCCACAAGAACATAGCTTAGAGCTTGGCTCGAATCGCCCAATGGTCCGAACATATTTTCCTTGCCATCCAGCTTTTGTCTCACAAAAATCCTTGAATCTCGACCAACCGCTTTGTCCAATATGTCTGGCGAGACAGTGGTTTTTCATCATCCCTGCCACATTCAGATCCTCAAAACACAAGGTTCCAAACTCACTGACCAACCTCGTCGAAACCTTATGGAGAAAGTCATTCCGTTTACTAGTAACTCTCTCATAGACTAATGCCAGATTGACAACAGCCTTTCTTCGATTCTTCGATCCTTTTTTCTTCTTGCTGATCCTTTGATGCAACGCCTTGATCCGGCCCAGATCCTTTTCCAGATGCTTTGGGTGTTCAATCTTCTCTCCTGTACTAAGCGTCAGAAAATGTTTCAATCCAAGATCCAGACCAACAGCGGTTTCTTCAACATCCTGAATAGGTATGAGAGCTTGGTTTTCACTCTCGACCAGAACAGATGCGAAGTACTTTCCAGTCACAGTTTTGGTTATTGTGACTGTCTTGATGATTCCCACAAATGTTCGAGAGAACCGGGTTTTGATGCGCCCAACTTTTGGAAAAACAATTGTGCCAGATGAAAATTCAACTACAACCCCTTGGGGAAAGGATGCTGACTGTTTTCCCCATTTGCTCTTGAATTTCGGGTAGTCTGTCTTTTTCTTGAAAAATCCTGTAAATCCCCGGTCCAGATGGATCAGGGATTGTTGAAGGGGCTGTGAAGCGACTTCAGAAAGCCAGAGATACTCTTTCTTGAGAAGAGTCATCTGGCGACTGATCTCGAAGATGGAGAGTCCCTTCTGATCTTTCTGCCATGTTTTTGTCTTCAGATCCAAGGCCCAGTTATAGACAAAGCGACAGCATCCGAATTGCTTGGCAAGAAACTCAACCTGTTTTTCATCCGGCTCAATCCGGTATCGATAGGCCTTCAACATGTTTATAGAATATTCAAATTTTCTTTAAAAGTCAAGAGGGGGTACAGTAATTCAAAATTTGGAAATTCCTTATTTTTAAAGAGATAAGAAGGAATGTGGACAACCAGCGGGAATGGCCATGGAGGCATCGGCGGTGGAAATCGCTTGAGGAAGGGTTCAAAAGGAAGAAGT
>JAKBPM010000009.1 GCA_021829515.1 Nitrospirota bacterium
TTTTGAGGGATTCCTTTGGCGATGAGTCAGTCATTTTAGACCTTTCTTCCGGGAGGAGATCTCTGTGATCCCTCCCATATAGGGCACAAGGACTTCCGGAATCCGAACGGTTCCGTCGAGCTGCTGGCCATTTTCAAGAATTGCGGCAACCGCCCTTCCAATTGCCAGACCGGATCCATTGAGAGTATGAACGAAACGGGTTTTTTTTGTTTTGGGATCCCGGAACCGGATCTGGGCCCGGCGGGCTTGAAACTCCTCAAAGTTTGAGCAGGAGGAGATTTCCCGATAGGTTTTCTGTGAGGGCATCCAGACCTCAAGGTCGTAGGTCTTTGCGGAAGAAAATCCAAGGTCTCCCGTGCACAGGGCAATGACCCTGTAGGGGAGTCCGAGCCCTGAAAGAACCCTTTCGGCGTCGGCGGTCAATCTTTCGTGATCGGTTGCGGATGTTTCCGGGTTCGTAATCCAGACCAGTTCGACCTTTTGAAACTGGTGCTGGCGGATGAGCCCCCTTGAGTCTCTTCCTGCCGCTCCGGCTTCCCTTCTGAAACAGGCCGTCTGTGCGACCATCCGGATCGGAAGCTCGGATGAGTCCAGTATCGTCTCCCTGTACAGGTTGGTTAGGGGGACTTCAGCTGTAGGGATCAGGTAGAGCTCGTCTTCGGGGCAGCTAAAAAGTTCCTCTTGGAACTTTGGGAGCTGGCCTGTTCCCATGAGAGCCTCTTTCCGGACCAGAAAAGGAACGGAGTGTTCGATATAGACACCTCCCGGATTGTTCTCGGGAAGGGTATGCAGGTCCAGCATGTAGTTTGCCAGGGCACGCTCAAGTCGGGCGCCAGCTCCGGTGAGGGTCGAGAAACGGCTTCCGCTGACAAGAGATGTATGCTCAACATCCATAATCCCTAATTCGGCACCGAGCTCCCAGTGCGGTTTGGGTTCAAAGGAAAAGGATTTTGGTGTGCCAACGGTTCGGATGGTGACATTGTCCGCTTCGGATGCTCCCTTGGGGACATCCTCTCTGGGAATATTCGGAATCACCCAAAGCATTTCGTCGAGTCTGTTCTCAAGAGATGCAAGAAGCCCCTCGTCTTTGGAAATGAGCTCGTTAACGGTTCGGGATTCGTCCATGAGATCTTCCGTCGGCTGACCATTGCGTTTCCTGATTCCAATGTCCTGCGCGAGACGATTGCGTTTTTCCCGAAGGGCTTCCCATGTCTGTTTCAGCTGGCTGATTTCACGGTCGAGGTCCTTGATGGGGGAAAAGTCGAAATCCTGGCCTCTCGATGCAAGGGCTTTCCGAATGGTTTCCTCTTCGTGTAGGATGCGTTTTTTATCGAGCATGAATTCTCCTGGTTCCGGGTTTAGAAAGGTCCACCAATACCCCTATTGTAGACTTGTTGTCTTTGCAGGAACAATGGGGAACTCTACTGGATGGGGCGTCAGGGTCGGGTGTGTCGGGATTCTTTTGGGAGTGGGCCGGATTGTTTGAAGGGAGTGGCGATGGGGAATGAACCTTTGTTTCTTGGTAAACCCGTGAGGCCTTTGGTACTGGGCGGTGGTTCATGGGGGACGGCCCTTGCGTTCCACCTGGCATCAAAGGGGTTGCCGGTTACCTTGTGGGTCAGGGACGAGACGTTGTGTGCAATGATTTCTTCAGACAGGGAGAACCGGGTCTATCTTCCCGGGGCCATTTTCCCCAAGAGTCTGGACGTCACTTCAAACATCGAGAAATCACTCAGCGAGGCAAGTTTTATCGTGTTGGCCATCCCTTGCCAGGGTGTCCGGGAGACGATGAAAACCCTTTCGTCTCTGGGGGCTCCCCGGTTACCCATTGTCAGCGGCACAAAGGGAATTGAGCAGAAATCCCTTCGGATGGTCTCGGAAATTGTCTCGGAGTGCTATTTGTCCGATCCGGATCAATATGCGGTCCTCTCCGGCCCCTCCTTTGCGAAGGAAGTCGTCAGGAACTCTCCAACGGCTGTGGTTGTGGCAAGCCGTTCCCAAGTTATGGCGAAAGAGACACAATCCTTATTCAATACAAACTATTTCAAGGTTTATACCAGGGCGGACGTAAAGGGGCTGGAAATCTGCGGTGCCCTGAAAAACGTCATCGCTCTCGCCGCTGGCATTTCCGATGGAATGGGGCTTGGAGCGAACTCAAGGGCGGCCTTGCTGACGAGAGGTCTTGCTGAAATGACACGATTGGGGGTGGCTCTTGGAGCGAATGCCACCACTTTTTCCGGTTTGGGAGGTGTTGGGGATCTTTATTTGACCGCAACGGGTGAGCAAAGTCGAAACCGGACGGTCGGTGTCCGCTTGGGACGGGGAGAGAAACTTGAGGATATCCTTCGGGACCTGGGGCAGGTCGCGGAAGGCGTGACCACCGCCCAGTCTGCCCACATGCTTGCATTGGGACATGGAGTTGACCTTCCGGTGACGCGGGCTGTTTATCGCCTTTTGTATGAAGAGGCCAGCCTCGTGGAAGTTTTGCGGGATGTGATGGATCGCCCGATGAAAGACGAGGAGGAGTTCTGATGGCAAAAATTCTGGTTTTATTCTATAGCACATGGGGCCATGTCCAGACATTGGCGGAAGAGGTGGCTTTTGGCGCAGGGGAGAGGGGAGAAAGCGAGGTCTTTGTCAAAAGGGTTCCCGAAACAATGGCGGAGGAAACGCTTGTCAGAATCGGCGGTCTTGTAAACTCTCCTTATGATGTGGCATCCCCGGGAGAGCTTTCAGAATATGACGCCATTATTTTTGGAACTCCCACCCGATTCGGAAATATGTCATCCCAGATGAGGACGTTCCTGGACCAGACAGGTGAGATCTGGTCAAATGGGGGACTGATCGGAAAAATCGGAAGTGTTTTTGTCAGCACGGCAAGCCAGCATGGAGGCCATGAAACGACAATCATATCCTTTCACACAACACTATTGCATCATGGAATGCTGATTGCCGGCGTTCCGTACAGCTGTCCGGAACTTTCCGGCGCATCTGAAGTGACGGGAGGGTCTCCCTATGGTGCCGGAACAATCGCCGGTGGTGACGGGGCAAGGCTTCCAAGTGCGAGGGAAAGGGCTATCGCAAGATTCCAGGGCCAGCATGTCGCTTCTTTAGCGGTTCGACTTTTTGGATAGTTCCTTGAGGATCGTCGATGTTTGGCCGTACAATGGATAAACAGAAGGAGAATTCAAAATGAAACCTGTTCCCAAAGAGGTCATGCCCCATGGGGGAAATTCCGTAAGGATCCTGTGGCAAGATGAACATGAAAGTATCTACACGAATGTATATTTGAGGGAAAGTTGCCAGTGTGCGGAATGCATCCATGAATGGACGGGGGAGAAGCTGATTCCTCCGGGGAAGATTTCCCCTGACGTCAGGCCTGTATCGGTGACCTCAGTTGGCAATTATGCTGTTTCCATCCATTTCAGCGATGGCCACCAGACCGGGGTCTATTCCTTTGACCTTCTCAGGAAAATCTGTCCATGCTCTCTTTGCCAGGCCGCCTGATCCCGATCAGGCGCTCCCGGAGAGTTTTTTGATCACGGTCTTAAATGATGTGAAGATGGATTCCTGTCGTTTGACTGCAATGTCGATCAGTCGCTTCAGGATGGATCCTCCCATCGACTCCTTCATTTTATGAATCTGCTTCTCGATCATCTCTCCAAACTCCTGGATGTCTCCCATTCTCCCATTTAAGGCGGTCATGTTTTCTGTTACGGTCTGAAGTTCGAGACGAATGGAGCCTATGGTCCGGTCGATTTCCTCAACAGATTTTCGTGTCCTGTCGGAAAGCTTCTTGATTTCTTCAGCGACGACCGCAAAACCCCGCCCGGCTTCCTTTGCATGGGCAGCCTCAATGGCAGCATTGATCGACAAGAGATTCACCTGTGTGGAGATTTCCTTGATCTCCCGACCGATTCCTGAAATGTTCCCCAGCACGTTCCGGAATTTGTGAAGGTTTTCCAGAACCGCTTTCCCTTCAGAGACGATCTCTTCCGTATCGACCTTTTCCTGATACTCTTCAAGAACGGAGGCAAGAGCCGAAATGTTGGCGTCGTTGAGACTCTTGACCTCTTCGAACTGTGTAATATAGTTCCTCAAAAAAGCCATGTTTGTCATGGATTCACCCAAGGAGTTCACTACGGAATCGGCATTTTCCTGGGTAAGGCTGAGTGATTTGTCAGTATTTCGTGGAGCCATCTTATCCCCCTCAGAGGTCCATTACGTCAAAACCGCATCGGATTCCAGAGATCCAGTCAAAAAATTTTCCGACCATTTCTTCCTTGAAAATGGAACCGTGTTGGGGCGCAACCATCTTGATCGGGAGCTTCCGGACTTTTTGAAGCCAGATGGCGATGGCCTTGTTTGTCCCGATATATCGGGCGTGAAAGCCTTCCATATAGGTGACATGCTCTGCGAAATTTTCCACAAATAATGGCGTTTTCCCTTTTGGATAGACAGCGGCTCCAATATCTCCCGTGAAGAGAATTCCTGATTCATGGTCAAAAAGGTGAAAATTTCCGGGGGAGTGAAGAAAGTGAGCGGGGATGAATTCCACCGTTCGTCCGGAGGAGAGGGTGAGTGATCCTCCTCTATCGGCAATTCCCTTGAAGCGGGTGATGTCGTTGACTCCAAAATGAATCAGGAATCGAATCCACAGCTCAGAGACATGAACGACGGCCGGGGTCATCTCAAACCATGATGCCAGACCCCCTCCCACATCGGGATCCTGATGGCAAAGAAAAATATCCTTGATGTCTGCCGGATCCAGAATCTGTGAGATATTCACCAGAACCCGGGCAAAAACGCCAAACCCGCCCGGATCGATTAAAAGACCTTTCCCGCCATCAATAATCAGGTACTGATTGGATTGCACTCCTTCTTCCAGACCCGATTCATCCTTTCCAAGCCACAGAAACTTGTGATTTGCCGATTGGTAAAGAGTTTCAAAGGCCATTGGGCTTTCTCCGATCCAGTTATGTCATGTGACGCGGGCAATGTGAAAATCATTCTCTTTTCGACCGGATAATGGCTGAGATAGAGAATGATGTCAATGGATTGAATGTTTTTATAACAGAAGGAGCCCTGAGCCGGCTCCTTCTTCCATGATGTTCTATCGGTTGAATGGAGGGGAGAGTTTAAGAAGGGAGGGGTGCTTCGTTGAGCGCAATTCCATATTCGGCTGCAACGCCTTCGAAGATTCTTCTGGCAACCTTGATCGCTTCCGGGTTTTCAAGACGATAAGCACAGTGCTCGATTTCCGGTTCAGAAAGCACCATATCCGAGAACCCCCTGTCCATTTCCAGAAAAACCGCTTTGCATCAATCTTGCCGAACAGGAAAACGCTCAAAAAAATGTGCGGCTACACTTTGATAGGTCGTCTGGTTGTTGAGAACCCACTGATCGATGTAATTGGGAGAGCACTGGGAGTTTGCAGGGGAGTACCTTCCCGCCTTCCAGGCTTCCTTAAGGATCTTCTCGTCGGAGAATGGTTCGGATTGGGTGATGATGGTTTTTGGAGCCTCTTTTTTCAGAAAGGAAAAGAACCCCATCTGTCCCCCCTTTTTGAATGGTTTTGTCTGAAATGCGCTGACTAGATTAAGATGTATTTTGTATGAATTTTTTTGAAGTCAAATCGTCATCGGGGGGATCGAAGTGCTCTTTTCATCGGTAGATCGGACATGGGAAAGGAGGTGTCAGGCGAATGGATCGTTCTTTCCATAAAGCACCCGGATGAGGGAGAGCCCTTCCGGCGGGGCGGGACGAAGGCATTTGACCGGAACCGGCGAGTCAGACTGAAGAAGTTTTTCGAGTTCTTCTAGTGTTCTTTTCCCGTTGGCTACTTCAACGATCGTTCCGATGATAAAACGGATCATCATGTGCAGGAACCCTTTCCCCGTAATCCAGACCTGATAGTCAGCACCATCCCGTTCCCAGAAGATATGATCTATGGTTCTTTGCGTTTTTGGAGGGAGAGATTTTTTGACGGTGAAATGGGTGAAGTCATGTTTTCCCAGAAAGAGCAAGGAGGAGCTTTTGAGAAGTGATAAATCCACAGGAGCAAAAAAAACTCCGGTAAAAGGATTGTCCAGAGGAGAGCGGACTTGTTTCTGGGGAACAATCCTGAGCCTGTAGCGGTAGATTTTGCGCTCGACATCGTGTCTTGCATGGAAGGTTTGGGCTGTGTGTGTGGCGGACAGGATTCGGATCCGCTGAGGAAGAAAGTGATTCACTCCTTTCAAGAGTGATTCAGGCGTCCATGGCCTGTTTCCCCTGATTGGAATATCAAGATGAAACACCTGCCCATGAGCGCTGACACCGGCATCTGTTCTTCCGGAACCTGTGATGTTGAGCGGCATTCCGGTCAGTTTGTGCAGAGCTTCTTCAATGGTCCCCTGAATGGATTGATCTGAGCCTTGCCGTTGCCATCCATGAAATTCCCGACCGTCATAGGAAGTGATGAAAGCCATGCGTTGGCTCTTGGGAGTTTCCTGGCCAGGATCTGATGGTTGGTCTCGTAAAATGGAACTTCCCTCCGGCAATAATGGAGCTTCGTTGTTGAATCAGGACATCTCCTCTTAAGACTATAGGAAGTGTAGCGAAAAATAAGGGGATCAACAATTTAACCGTTTAAAAGGTCGGGTTTATCTTCAAGGAGTTTTTTGAGGTCAGAGAGAATGGACCAGTTTGGTGCAAGCCAGGGAAGATCCTGGATTTCGTCCGGGTTAAGCCAGCGGATTTCTTCGTGAACGGCAATTTGTGGGGTGTTTTCAACAATACGGCAGATAAACGGGAAGAGCTGCAGGTAAAGATGGGGGTACCGATAGAGGACTGTTGGCATGGGGAGGAGGATCTCCACACGAATATTCAGTTCCTCATACAGTTCCCTGATAACGGCTTGAGAGGGGGATTCTCCTGTTTCAACCTTCCCACCGGGAAATTCCCAGAGATCATCCCATGATCCTGGAAGTCTTTTCGCACAGAGGATTTTTCCGTTCTTGAGTATGATCCCGCAGGAAACCTTCAGAGGGTGTTCATCTCCTGAGGTTTCCTGAGAGGAGGGATCTGGTGGTTCCAAATCAGAAATTCATTTTTCTGGGGTCTTCCGAGTGCAAGGATTCCCATGCTTCCCTCAGATCGACCCAAAGATCCATTTCCGTGTTGATCGCAGCTTGCCAACGGTCCCAGTCTTCCCTGGAACCCATCGTGTCCACTCCGCCTGAGCCGATTGCGGAGCGCGAAGCCATATCAGAGAGCATCCTGGCTTTTTTCCACTCCAGAATGGCCAGATCATATGCTGCCACACGGGCAACTTTAGCAGGGTTCATTGGGGAGTCTCCTGCCGTTTCTGTCCATGACCGGTTTTCATCCGCCAAAGTTTCCGATCTGGATGGGGATGGCTCCTGCATTCGATATGGAAATCGCAGAGGCCAGTTTTCCTGCGATGTCCCGGTAAGACTGTGTCAATGGACTTTCGGGATAGGCAACTGCGATGGGATGGCCCGAGTCTCCACCTTCCCGGATGGATAAATCGATCGGGATCCGTCCCAAAAATGGAACATGAAGTTCGTGAGCCGCTTTTTCCCCGCCGCCCTTTGAGAAGATGTCGGTTTCTTCATGGCAGTGTGGGCAGACAAAAGAACTCATATTTTCAACGATTCCCAGAATCGGAACATTGACTTTCTGGAACATTGCCAATCCTCTCCTTGAATCAGAAAGGGCGACCTCCTGGGGAGTTGTGACAATGATAGCTCCTGACAAGGGAACCAACTGAGCCAGGGAGAGCTGGGCATCTCCTGTTCCCGGAGGCATGTCGACCACCAGATAGTCAAGGTCTCCCCATGCAATATCCTGACAGAACTGCTGGATAATCCCGTGGAGCATCGGCCCTCTCCAGATCAGCGGGGTTCCGGGCGGGACCATGAATGCCATTGACATGACTGTAATTCCATGTCCAGACGGGGGAAAAAGTTTTTTGTCGACCTGTCGCGGGGTGTCCGTTATCCCCAGCATCATGGGAATGTTGGGACCGTAAACATCAGCATCCATGATCCCAACCTTGGCACCCATCTGTGAAAGGGCAATGGCCAGATTGACCGAAGTCGTTGATTTTCCAACTCCGCCTTTGCCACTGGAAACGGCAATGACATTCTTGACTCCCGGGATCGGTGTCTTTCCGGTGAAAGTTCCACCCGTTGTTCTGGCGGTAAAGGAGATTTCGGTATTTGTGATTCCGGGAACCGAAGCCAGCGAGGCAAGGCAGGCATTTTTCATTTCGTCCTTGAGGGGACAGGCAGGAGTTGTCAAAACGATTGTAAAAGAAAGATTCCCACCATCAATTTTTAAATTTTCGATCATCTTAAGGGTCACGAGATCTTTTTTGAAATCAGGCTCGATGACTCGGCCCAATGCGCTCCATACCAGTTCTTCTGAAACGGTTGACATATGCTGAAACCTTTCTTTTGCCCGAAGAAGTTCATCTTCCGGGCCATTATTCCTGAAACAAAATCAACATTTGCTGAAGGAGGTTTTAGACTCCTTCAATATTTTTTATTGTTCCTTGGTCTGTTCTGAAAGTGCCGTAAAAAAATCCGGGAATTCCTTTTGAGAGCATGTTCCCATTGTACCATCTTCCCTGATCAGTCGAGAGCCTTTTTCGGTTTCTTCAATCATCATGTAGAGACGGCCTGAGTGATCCCTGTGTGTGGGATCGAAGATGACCCACTTTTCCATGACCCCCGGATCCGGGGTGACTTCCTCCAAGTACTGGAGGAAGGTTTCCTTATCGAGGGAGCTTTCTCCTTGTCTTGCCACAAGAAAGTCCTCATAAGTCGTGCGTAATCCCTTTGCATTTTTGAGCCTTGCGACAAGGGCCCGATCATCGAGATTCCTGGTCGGGATACGAGTGCGGACGGAGAGGAGCCTGCCTTGGGGAGTCAGTCCCTGTCCTGCCATTCCTCAAGCCAAGCCATCTGAATAGATTCAAGGATTTTTTCATTGGAAGTCTTGGGATCCCCTTCGAATCCAGGAAGCTCAGTCACCCATTTGTGAAGATCTGTGAACCTGACTGTCAGAGGATCAACGTCCGGATGTTGGTTCAACAGTTCAAATCCGATTTCGTACGGGTCACTCCAATTCATTCCGATGCTCTCCTTTAATGCTCATGGCCGCCTTTTGAGCAGAACGGGATGGTAACGACAAGATCACCAAGAACCTTTGCCTGGCAGGCCAGTCTGGATTTAAGTGTAAGTCCTTCTGCTTCCTCGATCTGGTCTTCCTCATCTTCCTCCATGGGAGAAAGATTTCCGAATCCTTCTGTAACGATCACATGACAGGTGGCGCAGGCACAGACACCACCGCAGTTATGTTCCAGATGGATCCCATTTTTGGTGGCAGCATCGAGAATGGAAACGCCTTCCTTGACTGTAACTTTTTTGTTTTCAGGAAGAAAAAGTATCTCGGGCAATCAAGCCTCCCTTTCTGTCACCGGGAGGGCTTTCCCTCCGAGTGCATCCTGAACGGATGTGTTCATCAGCCGTTCGGCAAGTGGACGAGTCACCTGATCAAGGGCAGAAGTTTCATCCCGTATCAGCTTGGCATCATCTCCTTTGACCGCTTTTTCAAGAGTATCGAGCTGCTTATTGATAACCAGTCTTTCCTCATCTGGAAGGATATCCGATCCGAGTTTTTCGAGGGCCCTTCTTGTGGCATTGATCACAGTAGTCGCTTCTGTCCTGGAGTCTATCAGCATTCGTGTCTGGAAATCTTCCTGCGCATGCTGGAAGGACTCCTTGATCATCTCCCGGACAGTGTCTTTCGAAATGCCATAGGATGGATGAACAACCACGCCCTGTGAATGTCCTGTTCTCTGGTCTAGAGCCCGAACATCAAGGATCCCGTTCGCATCGATCGTAAAGGTGACCTCAATCCTTGCTGCTCCGGCGGTCATGGGGGTAATGTCGGTGAGGGAAAATCGTGCGAGGCTCCGATTGTCCTTGGCCATCTCCCTCTCACCTTGCAGGACATGGATGTCCACTTTGACCTGGCCATCCAGAAAAGTGGTAAAGAGCTCTTTGGCCTGGGTGGGGATTGTTGTGTTGCGGGGAATCAGGGAGCTCATGACTCCGCCCATTGTTTCGATTCCCAGTGAAAGGGGTGTGACATCCAAAAGGAGCATGTCCTTTCGTGCGCCGGACAGGATATCACCCTGAACGGCTGCTCCTTCACCGACAACGAGATCGGGGTCATGCTCATCGTAAATGGGGCGATTGAAAAGGGCTCCTACCGCTTTCTTGACCCTCAGAAGTCTTGTCGCTCCTCCGACCAGGATCACACCGTCCACCTCTCCTGGCATGACTCCGGCATCGGAAAGGGCCTTATGGACGGGAATCAGGGTTCTCTGGACAAGCGGTTCGACCCATTTGTTCATTGACTCCCTTGTGAGGGTTGTCTCAAAACCCAAGGCCGGAATGGATACGGTGGTCTCCGTTTTTTGAGAAAGGACAATTTTGGCTTTTTCTGCTTCCTTTCGCAGAAGGTCCCTGACCTCAGGCCTGTCTTGATCAATTCCCTTTGGAAGGATCTTGAGCCATTGATCGATAATGGCCTGATCAAAATCATCGCCGCCCAGATGGGTGTCTCCACTAGTCGCCTTGACCTCGAAGACGCCCCTGCGGATGGAGAGAAGGGAAAAGTCAAAGGTTCCTCCGCCCAGATCATAGACTGCGTAAAGACCATCTTTTCCGGCTCCGAACCCGTAGGCCAAGGCGGCCGATGTCGGTTCATTGAGAATCCTGAGGACATTCAGTCCTGCCATCTCTCCGGCATCTTTTGTCGCCTGTCTTTGTGCATCATTGAAATAGGCCGGAACGGTAATGACAGCATCGGTCACTGTTTGGCCAAGGGCGACCTCTGCCCTCTTTCTAAGCTCGGAAAGAATCATCGCGCCGATCTGGGGGGCGGAAAGGTGTCGATTCCTGAAACGATCGGGAATCAGGGGAAGACCATCAATGTTTTCCACGGGGTATGCCAATTGCCGGATTTCACCTTCGACATCGGCAAAGGAGCGTCCCATAAGTCTCTTGGCAGAATAGATGACCACCGTTTCGGGGTCGTTGAGGCGGGCTTTTGCAGCAAATCCGACCTGAACACCTGAAGAGGAAAGGGCTACGACCGAAGGAAGAAGCTTCCTGCCTTCCGCGTCGGAAATAACACGAAGCTTGCCGTTTTCCATTATGGCGACAAGGGAGTTTGTTGTTCCCAGGTCGATTCCGATGACGGTTCTTGTCACGATGTCTCCTTAACTGTTGCTGGAGTTAAAATCTCTCGTCTGATGGACTGGATATATTTTCTATACTCAAGGTCTCTTGAAAGCCGGGCCTTTTTTTTCTGAAGAATCTCGATCATCCCATCCGGATCGGCCGGTCCTGTGGATGCGTTTTCCATGTCGGACTCGAGATGGTCGATCTCCATCATGCTTTCCAAAATGGCCTTTTCAAGGATACGTGTCTCTTTTTCAAGGCGCGCAAAAGCCTCTTCCTGATGTCCTACGGCAATCTCCGACTCAAGCTCCTCTTTCAGCTCCATGAGCTCCATCAAATCTTGTGGGTTAAGTCGCTTTTTGGGATCAATCACCGGGTTGCCCGGTTTTTGAAGGCTCAAGTAGTAGGCGGCCCGGAGAAATGGGTCCTTGAGCGTTTTGAAGGCCTGATTCAGTCTGGAAGCGTTTGTGAGACTGATTTCCTGTTCCACATTGACCTCCATTCGATGGAAGTCCGGGTGGAAAAGGCGACTTTTTTCATGAAATTTTTCGGTCAGGATCCCAGAATCGATCACAAGACTGTGAGGAAGACCCAAAATATCGAAATAGTCCCGACCCTCCTTGAATGGCTGGATCTTGACGCATGTTCCACAAAGATCGGCTTCTTCAAGAGTTCCCTTGCAATTCCAGCAAAGGGAATTGGCCATATCTCCAGAATGCCGATGGGCGTGTTTTCCCATGGATCGATACCTCCTGTCTGTCTTGCTGATTTCAATACTGGCAAAAAGAACGTAACCCCCGGCTTTTGGGCCGGGGATCAGGTGTCGGTTTGTTCCTAGACGGCAAAAGATGTTCCGCAGCCACAGCTGTGAGTGGCATTGGGGTTCTGAAACTTGAATCCGCCACCCATCAGCCCATTGCCCTGATAATCAAGAACGGATCCATCAAGGTAAACCTGACTCTTGGGGTCGATGAGCATCTTGATCCCCTTTGGTCCTTCCATCACATTGTCGAACTCGCCTGGCTCTTCTTCAAAGCGGATCAGGTAAGACATGCCGGAGCAGCCGCCTCCCTCAATTCCGAGGCGAAGAAATTTCCCTTCCGCTTTCTGTGTCCTGGCAAGTTTCAATACTTCATCGGCCGCTTTGTCTGTTACGCTGATCATGTGGCACCTCCTGGATTTGGTTGAAGTGACTGATCATCCGGACATCATGGTTGCCGGATGACGAGACGTGTTTAGCGGCTCTTTTTGTCCTGGTAGTCCTGAATAGCTCCCTTGATCGCATCTTCGGCCAAAACGGAACAGTGAATCTTGACAGGGGGCAGGTTCAATTCCTGGACGATGTCCGTGTTTTTAATCTTGAGAGCCTCGTCGATCGTTTTTCCCTTGACCCACTCGGTTGCAAGCGAGCTTGATGCAATGGCGCTTCCACAGCCAAAGGTCTTGAACTTGGCTTCTTCAATAATACCATCATCATTGATCTTCAGCTGAAGCTTCATGACATCGCCGCACTCGGGTGCGCCGACAATACCTGTGCCGACATTTTCGTCGGACTTGTCAAATGAGCCCATGTTTCTTGGGTTGTTATAGTGGTCGATGACCTTGTCGCTGTATGCCATTTGAATTCCTCCTGATGAGATTCTGTCGTATGTTGCTTGATGCTCCTATTAGTGGGAGCTCCACTGTACAGACTTGATGTCGATGCCTTCTTTTGCCATTTCATAGAGGGGAGACATGTCCCGAAGCCGGGAAACGGCCTCTTTGACCCTTCGAATGGTCGTTGTGATTTCTTCTTCCGTATTGAACCGTCCAAGGGAGAACCGAATGGAAGAATGGGCCAGATCGGAACCGACGCCTAGAGCTCTCAGAATATAGGAAGGCTCAAGGGTGGATGATGTACAGGCCGATCCAGAGGACAGTGCAATCTCTTTAAGACCCATGAGTAGAGCTTCTCCCTCGACATAAGCGAAGGAAAGATTGGAGACATTCGGAGCCCTGTGTTCTTTGTCACCATTGATGACAACGTAATCAAGTTCCTTGATAATTCCATTTTCAAGACGATCCCTGAGAGCGGCAAGACGGGGAATTTCTTTATTCCAGTTTTCCTTGAGGATCCTGCAGGCAGCACCCATTCCCACAATTCCGGGAGTATTGAGTGTTCCGGATCTGAGACCGCGCTCATGTCCACCGCCATCGATCATTGGTGTCAGCTTGACTCTCGGATTTTTTCTCCGGACATAGAGTGCCCCAACCCCTTTTGGCCCATAGATCAGATGTGCGTTAAGGCTTAAAAGATCAATATTCATTGTGTTGACATCGAGGGGAACCGTCGATGCTGCATATGCGCCATTGACGTGGAAAAGGATACCCTTCTCCTTTGTGATGGCCCCGATTTCAGCCAAGGGCTGAATCGTCCCGATCTCGTGGTTGGATGCCATCATGCTGACGAGAATCGTATCTGGCCGAAGAGCTTTTTTGAGCGTTTCAATCTCAACCCGACCTTCCTTGTTGACAGGTAGCGTGGTGATTTCATAGCCTGCGCGGGAAAGAGTGATTGTTGGATCAAGAATGGACCGGATGTCTGTTTCAAGGACAATGATGTGCCGTCCTTTTTCTTTGTACATTTCTGCGACACCCTTGATGGCCAGATTGTCTGACTCGGTCATTCCGGATGTGAAAACGATCTCCTTGGGGTCCGCGCCGATAAGGTTTGCGACTTCTCCTCTGGCCTTGTCGATGGCTTCTTCCGCTTTCCAGCCGAAAGGATGGTTCCTTGAATGGGCGTTTCCAAAGTCTTCAGTGAAATACGGGATCATGGCTTCAAGCACTTTGGGATCAACGCGGGTGGTTGAGTTGTTATCTAAGTAAATCAAGTCGTCCATGGGCTACTCCTAAGGCATCGGGTACATCGTGAATGAATTCATCAAGAGTCATTGTTTCGAGTAGCCAGAGAATCTTTCCCTGGATCCTCTCGAGAGGGGATCTGACATCACAGCTTGATATCTGCTGGCACACCCGGTCACCCCCTTCAGAACAGGAGAGAATGACCACAGGACCTTCCACTGCCGAAATGACATCCAAAATGGAAATTTCCGATGTCGCTTTCTTCAGCGAGTACCCTCCACGGGGGGCCTGATAACTTTGGATCAGGCCTTTCTTCGAGAGGGCGGTCAGAACTTTTGCCAGAATCTCCGGAGGGATCTGGTGGGCGTCTGCAATCTCCCGGATATTTGTAATGCTACCTTCCCCCTGATGGGACATGAAGTTTAGGGAAAGAAGGGCATAATCCACTTTTTTGGTCAGTTTCAACACAACCTTTTTTCTCCGACTTGTTTTATCGCAGACCAATTAGGTCCGAGATAAATTTACCAAGCAATCCCACTTGTGTCAAGGGCTGTCTTTTGCGAAGTGGAATTGGAGGACGTTTTTTAAAAACCAGTGGTGCTCCATGAGGAAATGAAAAAGGAGCACTGCACCGGTGGAAGAGCACGATTGCTTCTTTTCAGGCTTTTGTCGGAACCGCCGGTTGGGGGATTGAAACCGGTTTCGAGTGGTCCCATAGGACATCAAAGGTCTTTTCCATTCTCCTGATACGTTCAAAAAGGATCAGGTTAGCCTGGATCACGAGTTGCCTCTGAAAGGGAATCGGGTCATCTGCCCAGCCTTTTGAGCCCTGAATCAGTATTCTCTTGTCAATGATGAGGTATGGTCTGAGCCATGAAGGAGTGTCTGGTGGCAATATCCGGACTTCGGCTCCTGCCCGGACAAGCTCCTGTATGTCTTGAGCGTTGACGGAAAGAGTTCCCGGTTTTACAAGAATTCTGACCGAGACCCCTTTTTTTCTGGCAGAAGTGATGGCCTCAACAACCCGATAGGGTTTGATGAGGTGATAGAAAATCAGGTCAATCGATCGATTGGTCATGCCAATTCTTTTGGCCACAATGTTTCTGGCGAAAAGCCCCCGTCCGGTGGCCTGGCTTCCTGCGTCCTCCATGCCAATGCCCATTCCGACAATGATCCCAATAAAAAGAATCATGATCATGGAGGTTCGACTAAAGGGAGTGAGGTTGAATGAGCCCATATGGGTTTTGGGAAAGGGGGGCTCAAGAGACAGAATGTATCGGCCAAAAAGGGGGAAAAAGATATTGGCCCCGATAAAGCCGGCAAAGACAAAAACGGTATTGGAGGATAGGGTCCATAGAAAGAGAAGCGCGCCCAAAAGCGAGATGACAAGCAGGTAGGCATTTTTTTTGATATTTTCGGAGATCAGTCCTCCAAGCCATATGCGCACGACAATCAGATGCAAAAGGGCTGCCGGAGTAAAAAGGGCCATCGACCAGGCGACAAGTCGAAGTCCCTTGACCTGATCGGCCATGAATGCGCTTGTGAGTCCGGACATGGCCAGAATCAGGGCGATGATCATTGTGAAGGAAACGGCCATGATGGTCATCATGAAGTTCTCGTTCCGAGCCCGAATCTCCGGATCTGGGCGAAAATCCGATTCCTCAAGGCCTGAACGGGTGTCCGTCAGTTTTCTGGTTGTATTTTCACGTTCCTGGGGAGGGGATTCGATATCGTTTGAATTTGTATTGTCTGTCACGAGGCGGATCCTTTTTTCACGGAAAGAGGTTTTGTCGGTATGGATGAGTTTTTTTGAAGTCCGGTCAGAGAGATGGATTTCATGTGGAATCGTCCGCCGATGCGTTCGGCCAGAAAAATGGTGACCGTTACCGGGTAGGAGGCAGGCTCTCCCGGAAACGTCAGGATGGATGTCATATGGTCTCCATTCTGAAAATGATGGTCCGGTGGTGGGTTGAATGTTCCCAGAATAAGTCCTCCCTGACCATCGACCATAGTCGGTGGTTCATAGGAGCCGATCTCGACATACGGGGTTCCAGCGGGAGGGTGAAATTCCACATTGATCTGCAGGTGGATATTCTTGGTGCCGGATTTCAATGAAATGGCAGAGAGGGAGATATTCGGGTCCTGATAGGTTCCGTTTTTTTGGGTCGAAAATGCCAGAGGAGCTTGTGTCGATGTAATTGGCCCCCCAGGTCGCTCCGCCGGGGGAGGGGTTTCCTTGAGTGTCATGGATTTGAACATGGCGGAAACGGCAAGACCCACGAACAGCCCCCCGAGGATGACGATCCAGTCCCTAGCCTTGAACTTTCGGAAAGGTGCCAACAGAAAATCAAACATCATTGTTTCCTTTGGGTGTCAGGTTGTTCTTTCGCAGGGACCGTTTCGGGCAAGGTTTCGGGAACAGGTTCGATCTTGACTCTCGAGACCCGGTGCTTGTCCATGTCGACAATCGTTATTTTCAGTTTGGGAAGATAAAAAAACTCTCCTCCCCTTGGAATGGTTTGAAGCTGTGAGAGAACAAATCCGGCGAGCGTTTCGTATTCATCTCCCTCCGGGATGGCAAGTCCAAAGTCTTCCCGAAGATCTCTCACGGATAGGGATCCATCGACGAGGTAGGAGCCATCTTTCAGCCGCTCCACGGGTTTTTGGATGTCATCGCTCTCATCTTCAATTTCCCCAACAAGTTCCTCAAGAAGGTCCTCCATTGTGACCAGCCCCTCAAGAGAGCCATACTCATTTAAGACAAGGGCCATCTGGGTTCTTCTCTTCTGCATCTCTTTAAGGGTATGGGCGACCTTCATGGTTTCGGGAATGAAATAGGGAGCATGGATCAATGTTTCGATTCGGGTCGGGTTTTTTCGGGCAAGCTGTTCAAGAATGTCCTTGTAATAGAGAATGCCGATAACATCTGGAGATCCTTCCCTGATGACGGGGTATCGGGAAAAGCGGTGATCCGCCAGAAAATGGATCGCCTCCTCCATCCCCATCCTTGCATCGATCGTGATCATCTTGACCCTTGGAATCATCACCTCCCTTACGGAGATGTCGGTAAACTTGAAGACGCTCTGGATCAGATCCTGCTCTGTCCGGTTGATGACTCCCTGCTCCGTTCCTTCCTTCAAAAGAAGGTCAAGCTCTTCCGGGCTGATGGGGTAGACGCTGCTTCCGGGTTTGATCCCGAAGGATCTAAGGATCCATTGGCTTGTTGTCGTTACCAGAAGAACCGGCACCCTTAAAAATTCGGACAGAAACAAAATTGGCCTGGAAAGGGAAAGGGCGATCTTCTCGTTTTGCTGGATGGCTAGGGTTTTGGGGGCAATTTCACCAAGGACCAGCATCCCGTAGACCTGCAGAAGAATGATTCCTGAAACGGAGAGTGGCAAAAGAAAGTGAAAGCGTTCAACCATTGGGGATGTAATGAGCAGGGGCTTCAAAATCTCATAGGTGACGGTTCCCGTCAGGGCGGACGCCAATGAGGTGATCAGCGTCATCAGGACCTGGACCGTCGCGACAAAACGTTCCGGATCCCTTCTGAGCTTCAGGAGGGCCTGTGCTTCCGGTGTCCCCGCCTGAGCGATCTGATGGGCTCTTGAGAGTCTCAGTGAAATGGTGGAAATCTCTGCCGCAGCAAGGATGGCGTTGATCAGAATAAGAAGAGCTATTGCCGTGGCATCAAGCCAAAGGGGAACCATACTCTCCTTAAAGAAAGATTTGAAAATTGAGGTGCATCAACCCGAAAATATGTTTAAATTTAAGTATTTATTGATGCAACTCCTGCCTTAGTCAAGATAGGCCAATAATTCATTATCGATGATCTGGTTCCGCTTGACAATAAAACACTCTCTTCCTAATATTGTAAGGGCAGGTCCAATGCTGGAGCCCTATGATTTTCGGCTTCCGGTAGTGGTGGAGGACTTATCTTAGGTAAGTATACGTTATTATTGTGTTTTGAGGTTTTGTGGGGTTTGGCCGATCCCGTCGATGGAGGATTAGAAAAATGACAGAAAACATGGTACCAAACAATGTGGGTCTCGGCTCATGGATGGCTCTTCTGGCTGTGGTGATCGTCCTTTTCTCTTGGGGAATCGTTACCTCTTCTTCCCAGAAGTAAATCCCCTTCCCCCGTTCACTCAGGGGGTCTTCTCTCCGGCCTTGCCGGGGAGTCTGTTGTTCCGGACGGGAGGTTTATCCTCCCGTTTTTTTTTCCTCGTTTCTCTTTAATCATTATCGAACAAATGATGAACTTCCGCATAATCCCCGATCATGGACTGCTTTGTGAATCTGCCGGACGCTCCGGTTCAAATGATGTCTGGAGGGGAACATTGAACCCGGCCTTGTTTTTGAATCGATTGTCAGTCTTTTTTCTGCTTCTTGCATGTTGTGGCTGTGTGGCCGTATCTCACCCGGCTTCGACCGGGCCCGACCCTTCTCTCGACTATATCGGTTCAGGCGAGTCCTCCACTTTTGGCAGATCTTTTGAAAAAGCCCAAAAGATAGCAAGGAAAGAGGCGATCGTTAGCCTTGTGACAGTTGTTTCAAGCGATGTCATTGATGTTCATTCGAGATTTTTGGGTCTGAACGGGAAGACCTCCTCGGCCAGTGCAAGTGTGCTTGTTTCGAAACTGAACCTTTCCGGAAAGGTCCGTTTTTATGAAACTCGGCCCCCCGGAAAAGTTCGAATCCTGGCCTATCTTCCAAAAGCCGATATCCTAAATGGAGTTTCTTCGAGAAATCGGCCGGCTCAGACTCCATCGGGGATACTGAGTTCCGGTCAAGTGATCCCGGTCACCGGGACAGGCTTTGCAAGTCTTTCGGATTATGGCTTTTTGGATGCTCGTGAAATTGCGATGAGAAGGGCGATGAAAGATGCCCTGATGAAGGGGCGAATGCTTTACCAGGGTGATGTCATTGCCCAGAATGTCCAGATGGGATCCATTCATGAGCGATCTCTTTTTCTCCAAAACTCTTTTGATATTTTGGGGATGAAGCTTTCCGTTCTTCCGGAGATCGAAAAATCCATTGAAGGAATTCATGTCAGGCTGCTTGCGGTTCGCGTCAGCCTGACCCTCAGGAGGAAATCTCTTGATGGGCCTGTTTTTCAGGTTCGGCTCGATCATCCCTTTTACCAAGATGGAGAGAGCGCTCATCTTTCCTTTTCCGTCAACGAGCCTCTTTATATTGCGGTTTTTGACAGATATGGATTTTCCGGATCGGTCGTCGGGATCATTCCAACCGCCGAACATCTCCCGGAGAACGTTCATTACCGTTCAACACGGGAACAGTTTTTTGCCACCTCCCCGGGTGAGTTTCTCTATCCTCCGGATGATCCAACGGTCTCTCTCGTGGCATCATTACCCTCGGGGGTTACAAAAGTATCCGAGGAATATCTTGTCATTTTCGCCAGCAAGAAGCCCTTTCCGTTCCACCCCCGGTACGATCAGGGCAGCCCTTATTTCGAGCTGGACCGGAAGGTGTTTCGGACCTTTCTCCGAAAAATGCTGGAAAGACCCCTTTCGGAGTGGTCGATGAAAACGATCCCGTTTATTGTCTATGGAAAAGGCGAAAATGATTGAGCCTTTTCCATAGACAAAGGGCGTTCCTGTTTTTCTCAGACTTTTCCTGCTTCCATGGCTTTTGAGACTTGATTGAGCTTGCCTGTTTTGACGTCGTATACAAATCCGTAAATGGGGATCCTCTTGGGGACCAGATGATGGCCACGAATGCGTTGAACATCTTCGACAACGCTTTCTTCAAGATCCTTGAACGGGAGAAAATTGACATATTGCCCTTCAAGAGACCCAGGACCATGGCCATGATCAACCCATCCGGAAGAGCCAATGCTGGATGTTTCCAGACTCTTTTTGAGAAGTCCCCTCATGATGTCATCGGTGAAAAGCTGCATTCCGCAATCTGTATGATGGATCACAAACCATTCTTTTGTCCCGAGAAGCTTGTAGGAAATGACCAGGCTGCGGATGGCATCATCGGAGGCCCGACCTCCGGCATTCCTGATGACATGGGCGTCTCCTTCGGAGAGTCCGGCCATTTTTGCAGGATCAATACGGGCATCCATGCAGGTCAGAATGGCAAACTGCCTCGCCGGAGGCAACTGCAGGTCTTTTTTTGTTCCAAAATTTTGAACATAGGCCTTGTTTGCGTCAATGACATCCTTGAGAACCTTGCTCATGTGATCCTCCTATTCATTTGAATTGCAATTTCCTCACATCTTCCCCCCAAAAGGATACCCCAAAATCCCTGATTTCCAAGGGGAAGAGTTTTCGAAAGGATTCGTCTTTAGGGTTCTGCTTGACGTATCAAGCTTTTCTCGTGAGAGAATGTTTCCAGAATCGTCTTGTCAATTCAAAATGATCTCTACCTGAAAACGGGAGTGCCCTTGTCAACACCAAATATTCTGGAGGTCAACTGGAGCCCGGAGAACATGTCGCAACAACCACGGGGCGCTTTTTCCATCTCCGATGTGGTTGCTTCTTTTACCTATGCGCTTGATTTGACGGAGGGACAGCCCCCCGGACACTGTCTGAGATCCTGTCGAATCGGGATGGCTATCGGTCGGGAGATGGGGCTTGATCAGAAGACTCTGTGGAATCTTTATTATTCCATCCTTCTGAAAGATGCCGGTTGCAGCAGCAACGCTGCAAGGCTTTTTGAACTGTATGCTTCTGATGACCGGCAGACCAAGAACGACTTCAAGAAGGTCGACACGGACAGTCTTTTTCAGGTGGCCCGCTTCGTCTTTTCCCATACGGCTCTGGGACACCCCTTGCGTGAGAAAATCGATCGTATCCTGAACCTTGTCAGAAATGGTGAGGAGTTGGCCACGGAAATGTTTATGGCGAGATGCGAGAGAGGTGCCCACATTGCTCTCGAGATGGGGTTTAATGAGGATATTGCCCATGCGATTCGATGTCTCGACGAACACTGGAACGGAAAAGGACGGCCAAGATCCCTCGAGGGGAAAGACATCCCCCTCTTGTCCAGAATCGCTCTTTTATCTCAGGTGGCGGATGTTTTTTCTTATGGAAGAAGCCCCTCCCAGGCGGTCTATGAGTTAAAAAAACGCAAATCGTCCTGGTTTGATCCTGAAGTTGTGGAGGCGTTTGGAAGTGTGTCCCAAAAGAGCGAACTTTGGGAGCCGTTGCCGCCGGAAGAACTTTCTGACCATGTCCGCAGTTTGGAGCCTTCGGAGTATTCTCTTCCAGCCAACGATGAGCGGCTCGATGCTCTCTCGAGGGCCTTCGGGAAAATCATCGATGCAAAAAGCCCCTACACCTATGGGCATAGCCAAAGAGTGGGCGAATATACAATGTCGATCGCCAGGGAAATGGGATTTTCTGAGGATCGCTGCCGTTGGGTCCGGAGGGGAGGCTTTCTTCATGACCTCGGGAAACTCGGAGTCAGCAATACCATTCTGGACAAACCTGGCCGTCTGTCTTCCGAAGAATATGATATCGTCCAGAATCATGCCCGTTACACGGAGGAAATTCTGGTTCGAATTGGCCCGTTTAAGACACTTTCCTTTGTTGCGGGTGCACATCATGAGCGTCTTGATGGAAAGGGGTATCCCAGAAAGCTCCTGGCGAAAGAGATTCCTCTTGAGACCCGGATTATCTCTGTTTCGGATATTTATGATGCACTGACTGAAGATCGTCCTTACCGGAAGGCGATGGAGGATGAAAAAGCGTTTTCGATTCTCCATGAACTTCGTGATTCTGCCCTGGATGGAAAATGTGTGGATCTCTTGATGGACTTGAAAAGACAGAACAGACTTCTGCCAAAGGATTACGGATTGGACGCCCGTTGAAACAATATGTTTTTCCTTCGAGAGGTCAATGAAAATGGACTCGTGGTTGTCCTGCAGCAAAAATGGACCCATTTTGGTTCATGGTGAGGTCGATATCGAGGATGCGAACGGCCATCATACCAAAACGGCAACGATGGTCCATCAATTGTGCAGATGTGGTGGCTCCAGAGTTGCTCCATTTTGTGACGGATCTCATGAAAATATATCCTTTGTGTCGGAATAGTCATCCGAGACTCGTGTGTTTGCGTCCCCCGTTCCCACCGGTTTGACGGAAAAGGGCACTTGACTTGGAGCCACTGTTTGGTGCATAAAATACCAACAGCACAAATGGAAGATAGCCGGAAGAATCCCTGAGGGGATTGGTCCAGCTATAAGCCGACTCAATGTTCATAATTGGGTCGGCTTTTTTTATTTGTCATATGCCGATAGCTTCACCGTTCAGAAAGAGAAACAGAAAGACGGTGTGGAAGGATGGCAAAGGCTTTGCCAAGCTCTTGGGGAAGGTTTTATGGGGTATTGCTCAGACGCCGGTCAGAATTAGGGAGTCCAATGAAAAAGACAAAAGGCCAGTTGGAAGCCGAAATTGGCAATGCCTTGATCCAGTTCGAAAAGGATTATATGGGTAGGGGGCCCCAAGAGACGAAGACTTTCATCATTGAAGACATGATCCTGATTCGCCTGAAAGGAGTTTTAACTCCTGCAGAGCAGCAGCTGGCCAAAAACCCTGAGGGAATGAATCTTATAAAGATGGTTCGTTCAAATCTTCTGGAGCAGGGTCGGGATCTTCTGACAAATGTGATCGAAAAAATTACAGGGTTCAAAGTTATCACGCTTCATACCGATATCAGCACCAAGACTGGTGAGAGAATGATTGTTTTTACTTTAAACAAAAATCTGGAAATCTCCTTCCGTGCGAAAGATCCAAAAATGATTCAGCAATAAGGGGTATCCCTTGATTTAAAAGATCGTACGGGTTTTTGAAGCAAGTGGATTCAGGTACGGAGTGTATTTGATTGAGCCACCGTTTTCTCTGGCCCCCGGTTTGCTGTATTCTAGAGCTGGAATTTGATGAGCCCGCAATGGCTTCGACTTTTTTGCCCGGAATATAGAATCGACAGTTTGGCACTGGTCGGCTGTGACAAAAGGAGTTCAATGAAGAAAACAAAAGGCCAAGTCGAAGCCGAGATCAGCAATGCTTTGATCCAGTTTGAAAAGGATTATAAGGGACGGGGGCCGGAGGAGACAAAGTCTTTCATTATTGAGGATATGGTTCTGGTCCGGTTAAAAGGTGTGCTGACTCCGGCAGAGCAACAACTGGCGAAAAACCCAGAAGGAATGAACCTCATCAAAAAGGTGCGATCCAATCTTCTGGAACAGGGCAGAGAGATGCTTGCTGATGCGGTGGAAAAAATTACGGGTCTTAAAGTCATGACCCTGCACACCGATATTAGCACCAAAACGGGTGAGCGCATGATTATTTTTTCCTTGAACAAAAATCTCGAGGAGCAATTCGCCAAGTCACCGAAGAAGACGGAAACACTGAAAAAATAAGGGGCACTTAAAGATCGCCCTGCATGAGTTTCCATTTGTTGGTGTTGGGGGGTAGGTGATTCTCGGTCATCATCCGGGTATATCATAAGCGTTTTCTTCAGCTCAGGAGCTGTCCCGGGGGTCTTTTCCTGCGGCTTGTTGTTCTAGTTTGTTAGGCGAGGTAAAAGCGCATCACCAGCCCTGAAGTAGTGTCTGGATATCAGCCTTTTTCTTCCAGTCTGCCGCGGGTTGGGTTTTGTTCCAGATGGTAATGTCAATTTCTATTCGACGGAAGATACCCCGAAAGTCCTGTCATGCAGGATCGGTCGGGGTGTAAGCCGGCTCAATTCATCATTGAGCCGGCTTTTTTTGTCTGAATCGGCAGACAGTTCGACGGCGCCAATGGAAATTCTCCAAGGAGGTGCCCTGAATTGTGGGCCAGAAGGTAACCCGTGGAACAAATGATTTTCCTGGTTGGGTGACGATCAGAGGGATCAGGTGGGCCAAGGATTTGATGCTGTGTTCGGCAAATGCCGGAAGAGGCAAGGATCAAGATCATCTCAGGAAATCTTGTCGGCCGGATCTTAAATGTTTTCGACTCAATCACATGAAGAGGAGTGTGTCATGGCAACCAATCTGAATCTTGTTCTTTCTATTCTCATCATTTGTGTTCCGTTGCTCGTTTTGGCGATGGGGCTTTTCGGGAGTCTTCTTTCCCCGAGACAGGCCCGGGTGATTGCGGGGTTAAGCACTGCAAGCTCGGGTCTTGTGTTTATCTGCGCGGTTCTCGCCTCTTTGTTGTATGCCATTGGCGGAAAAGTCCAGACGATCACCGCTTTTTCTTATCCATTGCCTAGAAACTCAGGACATTTTGCACTGAGTATCCTGATCAATCCTGTCACGGTGATGATGCTTTCCCTGGTTTCATTCGTAGGGTTTGTCGTTGCCCGCTTTTCGAGCAATTACCTTCAGGGGGAGCAAAATCAGGGGCGATTCTACACTTGGCTCAATCTGACGCTCGCATCCATCCTGACGATGATTGTCTCCGGGAACATGCTGATGTTCACACTTGCATGGATTTCCACCAGCCTTTGCCTGCATCACCTTCTGGTGTTTTATCCGGAACGTTCGGGAGCAGTCCTTGCGGCCCGAAAAAAATGGATTGTCAGCCGTGTTGCCGAAACAAGTCTTTTCATAGCTGTTTTATTGATCGGATCGACTCTCCACAGCATGCAGTTTGAGACCGTTTTTCATCTCATGTCGGCAGGAGTCGGGCCGATGCCGGTCGCCCTTCAATGGGCAAGCGGATTCATAGTGTTGACAGCGGCGCTCAAAACGGCCCAGTTCCCATTGCAAGGCTGGCTGATTCAGGTCATGGAAGCTCCAACTCCGGTGTCGGCTTTGTTGCATGCGGGAATTGTCAATGCCGGTGCTTTTCTGGTGGTGCGCATGAGTCCGATTATGTCCCAGTCGATAATCGCCTCTGATGTATTGGCGATTATTGGACTCTTAACGATTGCCGCTGCCGGACTGGTCATGATGACCCAAACCAGTCTCAAGGTCTATCTGGCCTGGACGACAACCGCCCAGATGGGTTTCATGTTGCTGGAATGCGGTCTTGGTCTTTACAGCCTGGCCATGCTGCATCTGGTCGGACATTCGTTATACAAGGCGCATGCCTTTCTTTCATCCGGCAGTGGCGTCGATCTCTTTCGTGCGCCGGCAGTCCGTCCTGCCCAGGACACTCCGACAGTGGGCCAGTGGATTGTCGTGGCAGCCTTCTCGGTTCTGGTCACCATTGGTATCGGGTCTTTATTTGGTGTGACGACAGAGCACCAGCCTGCACTTCTTGCATTGGGATCAATCCTTGGAGTCGCCATGACCCAGTTGATCCTCCAGTCTTTCAAGGCGGGAATGGGTGCAGCTTTTATCGCACGTGCAGCCTTTATGGGGGCGCTGGTTTGTACCTCTTATTTCAGTCTGCATGCCGCATTCCATTACATGTTGGCATCGAGTTTGCCGGCAGTGCGCTTGATCAACGGTCCCGCGCAGTTTGCCCTCATTGCCCTGGTGATGGTGGTGTTCCTTTCCATCCTGGTGATTCAGCAGAGCTTGCCGAAATTTTTGGGCAATCCATTCTCTCGCAGAGTTTATGTCTATCTTTATAACGGATTGTATGTCGATATCCCCTTTTCAAGACTGGTAAGCCGTATCTGGGGAATACGCTCCACTTCATTGACCCAAGCCAAAGGAGTCTGACCATGAGTCTCTCAATAACCCAAGACCGGGAAGAAAAAGCGAATCATCTATCTGTTTCACTGAAACCCATCATCGATTCGGTTTGCCATCGGATCGCTCCGCTCTGGCCGCTCGATGCTTTTGTGGCCGTAAGCCCTTATTTTGGCCTGAGGGATCAGGATTTTGAGAAGGCCAATGAAACGCTGGGCAGGGTTGCCGGATCCTCCCTTCTCATGTCCCGCCGTTACTATGCTGAGCAAATCTCTTCAGGGCGGATCGCCAAGGCCGATCTGGAGAAGTCTCTTAAAGAACATGGTCTGGATATGACGTTTTCCGAAGTGCAGAAAAGCCTGTCCGGAGACAGACCCATTCTTCCTGAGCCGATTCCGCTGGTTTCGGATGTTTTGGGACAGAGTGAGAAGACCGAATGGAGCGTCTTTATTGTGGAACAGATCAGCCAATTTTGTGCGGCCTACTTTGACCAGGGGCAAGCCATCTGGAAAGAGCCATCCGGGAAGGAAGGGCTTTTCGGGGCATGGTATCAGTATGCCAAAATCGATCTGGCTCCCAGGATGATGGGACTTCGCGATGTCGGGAGCTTTGTTTCCAGGCTTCCGATGAATGCGGAGGAGACGATTGCTCTTGTCGTCAAGAAGCTCGCCATTCCTGCGGATATGATCGAACACTATCTCCTTGCCAATTTGATGTCGGTGGGAGGTTGGGCTTCCTGGACACGCTACCTCCAGTGGGAAAAAGAACTGGTTGGCGGAGGGGAGAGCTCCATCATAGATCTTCTTGCCATCAGGCTTGCATGGGAGTTGATTCTGTTCAACGCCCGGAATGTGACTGAATGGGCAAAAATTTGGAAAAAAGTGGCGGGAGCCATCAGAAATTCTTCAGAGAAAGGGATCATGCCCCCTACGCAATTGGATTTTGCCCTGCAAACAGCCTTTGAGCTGAGCTATCAGAAAAGTGTGATTGCGGAGCTTTCCCATCCGAGTCGACAGTCAGGGACAAAGAGTTCTTCATCTGTCCGGCCGTCCGTACAGGCCGCATTCTGTATCGATGTGCGTTCGGAGATTTACCGTAGAGCACTGGAAACAGTTGCTCCGACGGTTCAAACGATTGGGTTCGCCGGATTTTTCGGGGCATTCATGGAGTTTGTTCCATTGGGGGCATCAGAACCGAGGATCCATCTTCCGGTCCTTTTGACGCCAGGTTGGCAGGGCCACGAGCGAATTCGCGGGGGCAGCGACCATGATGTCAAAAAGGCGATCCGCCAACGTCGGGAAAATTTGCATGGAGCGAATACCTGGAAGAGTTTCAAGAGTTCCCCATCCTCCTGTTTTTCTTTTGTGGAATCGACCGGATTGCTTTATGGGGCAAAACTGCTGGGGGATAGCTTCGGATGGAGCAGGCCAGTACCCCATCCATCAACCAAAGGAGTTCACTCCTCGGTCAAGGGGCGTCTTGTTCCAACGTTGGAGTCGGTTTCCCACGGACAGGATATTACGAAAACCAGGCAGAAGGCAGCGGAATCACCCACGGTCGGCATCCCGATGACAGATCGGGGGGGATTGGCAGAAATCATTCTGCGGGCGATGTCTATGACCAGTAATTTCGCCAGACTGGTGCTTCTGGTCGGCCATGGAAGCAGCACGTTCAATAATCCTTATGCAACAGGCCTGGATTGTGGTGCCTGTGCAGGGCAAACAGGTGAGGTGAGCGCCAGGGTCATCGCTGCGTTACTGAATGAATCGAAAGTTCGTGAAGAGCTTTCTCAAAAAGGGATCAAGATTCCCTCCGACACTCGCTTTGTGGGTGCGTTGCACGACACGACAGTTGACACAATCGATCTGTTTGATATCGAGGGACTGGAGTCGACCCACGCGGATGATCTGAAACAGCTGAAGCAGTGGTTGGCGGAAGCAGGGCAATTGACCAGAATGGAGCGTTCAACGCTTTTGGGGATCAATGATGCTGCTCCCGAGATAGTCGATGCACTGGTCCATGAACGCAGCCGGGACTGGTCGCAGGTTCGTCCGGAATGGGGGCTTGCCGGAAATGCTGCCTTTATCGCTGCTCCACGAACGAGAACAGTGGGGATCAATCTTTCGGGAAGATCATTCCTGCATGATTACGACTGGCGGAAAGATGAGGGTTTTGGAGTTCTGGAGCTCATCATGACCGCGCCAATGGTGGTCGCCAACTGGATCAACATGCAGTATTACGCTTCGGTTGTGGATAACAGAAGATACGGTAGTGGAAACAAGGTGCTGCACAATATTGTCGGGGGGGCGATCGGTGTGCTGGAGGGAAATGGCGGGGACTTGCGCGTCGGTCTTCCGATGCAGTCGCTTCATGACGGAGAGCGTTGGGTGCACGAACCCCTTCGACTGAACGTCTTTCTCGAGGCACCGAAGTCGGCAATCGATAACATTATCGCCAAACATGAACTCGTACGCGAATTGATCGAGAATCGATGGCTGTTCGTTTTCGAAATCGACAATGAACAAGGAGGAATCTACCAGAGAACAACGGACAAACAATGGAAACGAGTGTCATAAGAGGTCGAATGGCTGACCTATAGCAAGTTTCAGGGAAAGGCCAGAAGGGGATGGGGTTCATCTTTCCTATGATATGGAGGGAAAGATGGCCCCTGATCTGAATCAACGTGATCTGATCCGCTTGCTAAAGAGAACAGGTCTGTGGAGTTTTCGGAGCTCATCACGAGTCTCTTTGATCATGGTCGGGGAAATCTTTATTCCCAATGCGGCACGCATGAAGGGTGTCTCATTCGGAAGATCACCCGCTATCAGAGATTCTGAAGCGGCGGGGAAATGAGATCCGGACGTGGGCTCTTTGTTGAGCCATTTTGAAAAAACACGGGGGTTCCAGAAAATTATGTCTCCATCCCGGAAATATCATTTCAGCGACCAGGGCGTGTTTCGTCAGAATCGACTTTGCCGAGCTCTTGCACGCATTGATCGTTTGATTCTCACCGGCCCATCACAGGAGAGCCTGCTCCGGATGACCTGCTTCATTCTCTTTGAAGAATTGCAGGTCTTTTCGGTCCGGATTGCCCTTTGTGATCCGGAAAACCGGTCAGGGAGATGTGTCGTTTATGAAGGGCAAAAGCTTAAGGATGACACCAGTTTCCGGGATCAGCGGCTATTGGAAGAGATTATCCAAGCCAGAGAAACGATTGTCTGGACAGATGCAATGGAGATCCAGTCCGGGGATTTACAGAGGAATGACCGCTATGGAAGCGGAATCGCTTCCATAGCCGCTTTCCCCCTGATTTCAGGGGAAACAGTTCATGGGGCGCTGATCGTCGAATCGGATGAGACGGATTATTTCGATCCGGATCTGATCTCCCTTTTCATCTTTTTGTCCGGGAACATTGCCTTGTTCCTCGACAACATGGTGAAAGAGGTGAGACGCAAACATCATGAAAGCCGGGCAACGATCCTTCTGAAATGGATGGAAGAGCTGACCCGGGAAACAGAACTTCCGGATCTTTTCAAGGGAGCGCTGGAGGCCATTTGCCATTTGACCAATTCCGACAACGGGGAGGTTGTTCTCTGGAATCCTTCCTTGCGTGCTTTCTCATTGCGGGCAGTGATCTCGCGCGATCCGGTCATTTCCATGGAACCGCTCCTCGAAAAAACGCTGAAAATGGGAGAAGGGGCAGCCGGAAGGGTCATAGAAACAGGAACGTCACTCCTGATAGAAGATTATCAAAGCTTCTCATGGGCTCTTCCTGAAGTCAGGACATTGGGAATGATGGCGGAGATCGCTGTTCCGGTCAAGAACCGCCAAAGGACGGTCGGAGCGCTTGTGGTCGGTACGTTCGGGCAAAAGAAGCTTGATGTGCAGGACCTTCCTTTTCTGGAGGCGATGGGGAGACAGCTTGGGGCGGTTCTGGAACACGTTCGTCTGGCAGAACACCAGGCAACCCTTCTGGAGACGATCAAGGAGATCGCTCTTGAAAAAGAGGTCGACGGGCTCATTGAACGGGCGCTGGATTCTTTTTGCCGGATGACCGGAGCGGATTATGGAGGGATTTGTCTTGCGGAGAAGGAATCGGGACATTTTCTCTGGAAGTCCCTCTTTCGGGCGCATCCGGAATTTCCGGATCCTTTTGAATTCCATAATGGAGTTTCGAGTGATTCTCTGTCCGGCAACTTTTCTCAATCGGGAAAGGGAATCCTGATTGATGATTCTCCCGGATATGAGGCTCTTTTTCCAGAGCGTTCCATGTTGGGAGCAAAGAGTTTTATGGCAGTTCCCTTTTTAGAATCACAGGCAGTGTGGATTGCGAGTACTCATCCGATTTTCCGTTTTGACCCTTTCGATCTCTCCCTCCTTGAAGTTCTGGTTCAGGAGATAGCGATTGCCCATAGAAGGATTCTTTCCGAGCAGGCACGTTTGAAATCGGAGGAAAGGCTGAGCATCCTGATCGAAAACCTTCCCGAAGCCATTTTTTTTAAGGACGGTGAAGGGCGATGGGAAACGGTCAATCCCTCCGGACTGCGTCTGTTCGGACTTGAAGAACAAAGCGAATGGATAGGTAAAACGGACAGTGAGATCTGCTCGGGATCTTCCCGTATGGCTCCGATCATTAAGGGATGTATCCGCTCGGATGCTCTGGCATGGGAATCCGGAAAGGCTACAAAGGAGATCGAGGTCTTTTCTGATTCGGATGGAAATATGGTCATTCTGGATGTTGCAAAGGTTCCTCTTTTTCATCCGGACGGATCGCGAAAGGGGCTTGTGATCTCTGCCCAGGATATTACAGAGAGGAAGAGAAATGAAGAGCGTATCGAGCATATGGCGGCGCACGATGCCCTGACAGATCTCCCCAACCGGCGTGTTTTTATCGAGCGTATAGGTCAAATGCTCCACCGGTCGGGGAGGGAGCATGAACGCTTTGCTGTTGGAATTCTTGAGCATGATGTTTCAAGGTGGTGAATGATCGTCTGGGTCATCAAAAATGTGACGGATGTCCGCTATCAGGTTGAGCAGCTGGTTCTGGAGCTTAAAAAGAGTATTGAAAGGGTCCAGACCGTGAAACTTTAGGAAACACTGCGATCTGCGCCCGTTTTGGGCCCTTTGTGTGTCACTGTTATGGTTGTTCAGTTGCAGGAAAGGCGTAAGGATGCCAACAGAAAGGGATGTCTCTTTTTACCGTGGGAAGAAGATTGCCCTGTTGACCCAGCATGGAAAGGAG
>JAKBPM010000048.1 GCA_021829515.1 Nitrospirota bacterium
ATTTCCCCCGTCCTGGCCAACGTCGCTCTCGACGGACTCGAAGAGGTTCTGAACCAGGAGTTCGCACAGGAGGACAAGGTTAATTTAGTGAGATATGCCGATGACTTCGTCATAACAGGAGCGTCCAAGGTGCTTCTCGAGAAGAAAGTCCGACCCCTCGTCGCGGAGTTCCTGAAGGAACGCGGTTTGGATCTCTCGGAGGAGAAGACTCGCATCGTGCACATCACGGAAGGGTTCGTTTTCCTGGGACAGGAGGTCCGAAAGTACAAAGACGGCAAGCTTCTGATCACGCCGTCGAAGAAAAACGTCAAGACCTTCCTGTCGAACATCCGGGACATTTTCAGGAAATCGAAAGCCACACGCCAGGAGGAGCTGATCGAAACGCTGAATCCGCGAATCCGGGGATGGGCCAACTTTCATAAGCACATCGTGGCCAAGAGGACCTTTACATGGATCGATCACCGCATCTGGCAAATGTCGTGGAATTGGGCCCGACGTCGTCATCCGAACAAGGGAGAGAGTTGGGTGAAACGGAAGTACTTCCCCAAGGTCGGTTCGCGAAAGTGGACCTTCGCCTCCCAGAACGGAAAGGGACCGACGCTTGTCAAAGCCTCGGACACCCCGATCGTACGACACGTCAAGATTCGAAGCCAAGCCCATCCGTTCAACCCGGAATGGACCTCCTATCTCAAGAAAAGAGCCAGATCTTTCTTCGAGACCCTCGTAAAAGCGGGGAAGGAGTTCCTCGGGATTCCCGACACCTCCGACCGATGAAGGCCGGGTCCGGCCAACGCCGGGCTACAGAAAGGCACGAGCTGATTGCGGGAAAACTCGCACGATCAGTTCTCGGAGGGCTTGGGGGTGGTAACGCCCCCCGGCTACTCGCCCACATCGTTGCAAAGGAAGTTTTCGGATGGGTGGATCACCAAATCTTCAGAACGTTGTGGGCCTGGATACGGCGCCGTCATTCGGTAAGAGGAGCCCGCTGGTGCAAGGATCGTTATTTCCAGCAGATTGAAACCCGTAAATGGGTGTTCACTCCTCCTAACAGGAAAGGGCCGAAGCTGATTCTGGCTTCCGATACCCCGATCCGTCGCCATGTGAAAATTCGAATGGAAGCCCATCCATTCAATCCAATCTGGACAGAATATCTGGAGAGACGAATGTCTCGGGCCCGTTTCAAGAACGATATCGGGTTTTTGCCCAGCTTCTTCCAGATGCCCCAGCGATCTTTCTCTTGACCGGAAATGCCGGGTCTGATGAAAGTTGGGCCTTAGAAAGGCTTGAGCTGGCTGCGGTGAAAGTCGCACGGTCAGTTCTTAGAGGGCGGGGAACTGGCAACAGTTCCCTGCTACTCGACGCACCTAAAAGCGGAGGACTTAGCGGAATTGTTGAAGTGTAGAGGATGGTGATTTACGTCTGTACAGTTATAGTTCGTCAATTTTCCTCGATGATTGCTGAAACTGAGAACACCACCTGGCTTTGAGCTTTTGCCAGATGGTCCAACCAACCAGCTCCTGTTTTCCTTTAGGTGCTTGCTGAATCGGAACTTCGCGGCTCGTCTCCAATTTTCCGAAATATCCCGCTTTCGCTCCACGGTCATATTTCCTTCCAGCCACAATCTCCTCCTCGGACCACTGCGAAGCCCACTTCACTTTACTATTCCGGATCCAATAGTGAGATCGGCAGGCGAATCCCCAGTTCCCGATGGAGGGGTAAAGCGTAATCGTCCCGCCGTCGTATTCCAGCTTCCAATCCGTCGGACTCAACGGCGTCACAACTTCGTTCCCACAACCGCAGCAACAATTGTGAGCGACCGTCGCCATGCCCATGCAGACATACACCGTTCCCTCCTCCAGCTTTTCCGGAAGATTCTCGACGAACTTGTGAACAAGCTTTTTTGGCAGTTTCATAACACCTGCTCTTCGTTTGCAAGGACGTTGCCGTCTATCGTGTACGTACAATGATGCTCATGGTCAAGATCGGCATAAAAGCCGAAGAGTTTTTTCCATTTGATTACGGCCAGCGTCGCGTTGAGTGCGTTCAGATCAGCAATCTGAATATTTAGTGCATATTCGTTATGATCCTCACCGTCAGAAAACGGTACCCACTTCTGAAAGGGATCACGTTTCTGTGGTCTGCTGGTCGTCACGCGGAGTATGCCTGCCAGCATCTTGTCGTCGGTGGCATAGATCCCCATCCCCACATCCACGAATGGGCTTCCAAATGCTTCGAGTTTTTCCACAATCAATTTTTTGTCGGTTCCACGATCGAGACAAAGAAAAACAAAATCCATGCCCCGCAACAGATCCACATTATCAGCACCTACATGTGCTGGATGGGCGATAATGCCACGCCGCATCTTCGAATAAATACCATGCAGATAAATTACCTTCTTCGTTTTTGCTCTCATCTCTTCAATAGATGGGGCACCCGGAGAACGAAACGCATTATGCGTCAGAAATTCATCCCCATCGAACAGATGGATTTCCTTCACTGGTGTCTTCGCTACAAGATCAAGCACATATGCACCAGTTCCTCCAAGCCCCACTATCGCTACCCTGGATATCGCCAATTTCTTCGAGATCAGGTCGATTCCCGCTCGGCTAGAAGCCGTGTCCAAGTAGTTAAACACCGTATCCTCGCCATCCTCCGGCTCCACGCCCCACTCGCCTTTCGCGCAGACCCCAGGCTCGAGCACTTGTGCTTGAGCTTCCAGTATTGCCACATAAGTTGTCATCTTGGCATAATAATCTGGATATGGCTCCCTCGGCCGTGCAGAAAAAGTATGGTTTACAACGAGGTCCTTAGCAAGTTCCTTGCTCCCGCCAGGGTTCTTAATCTGATCGATCTCCGTTCCATCAGAACGGCAAGGATGTTCCCCCACAAAATAGGCTACATGGCTGTCGGGAGTCGTAGTCAAATCACCTGCCAGCGTCAGCGTTGAAACGAGAATTCCACGCTTGATCTCCCGGCGGGCGTTAACATAGGGAATATTCTTGACCAGCAAATGCCGGGACCTGATCTCCACATCATAACCTTCGCTCCGAAGTTTTTTCAGGTCCGCATTATGATTTATCAGTGGCTGTGACATTGAAAATCATCCCCTCCTTGATCTCGACCGTCCCCCCCTCCAGCAGATTGCCCTGCGGATTCTCGCGAAGTCCATTACGGTAGGTAATTGTGAACAGGATGTTCGGACCTGTCGGAATCGGGTTAAATGCCAACGAAAGCAAATCATTGAACGACAACTTCATCGTTGTAACTTCTTTCTGGCGGGAATTTACGAAGATCGTGAACTTTTTTTCTCAGGCGGGCCTTCGTGCTTTTGTTCTTGCTCAAGCATGGGAAATCTCCTTACCTTGGCTTTCACTAATCCACTCTTCATTTTCTGATTAAATTGTAAAATGATCTGTAAAATACAATACACCCCCTTGATTCAGGATGTCAAATAAAGTGTAAAATGATTATCAGGTAATAAATCACAAAATAATTTCTGGAGGACAGATTAGATGACAAACTCTTTGGGCGCATGGAAAAATGCTCCCCTCGCCTATGTTCTGGCAGAGGTTCGCACAGAAATGATTGCCAATCTCAAGGATTATCAGCCAAAAATTGGAGGACGATTTCGCGACGAGTATCCTATTCAGCGGACGATGCATGCTGCCAAGCTGGTTGCCTCGGAAAACCAGATCCTGATCGAGCCAAGTCAGGATTCGGCATGGGAATTTGCATCACCTGACAACAGGACGGGGGTCATTCTGCGATCCAATGGGGTGGTTCTCCACGCAACAACTTATATCGACTCAATAGATTTCTTAGGGCGTCTTCAAAAGGTTATCAGTCTTGTGGCTGAGGAAATCCCATCAGTTTATGTCAATCGCCTCGGCCTACGTTACATCGACTTTATTTTTCCTCATAAGAACCAATTGCCGGAAATATATGTCGATCCCAGGCTCAATCCGGATCTTGGTTTGACCAACAAGGATGATAACGCCACCGCAACTACCAGTATTGCCGTCTATCCGATGGAAAACGGCACGCTTACCCTGCGATATATGCGAGGGCCAGGGAAACCGGAATTGCCCCCGGATTTAAAAAATCTTTCTCTGGAAAAATCTCAGCTCATGAACCAATCACCAGAATCTTCGGTCACTGCCATTCTTGATACTGACCGCATTTACACTCGCACTCCTGTCGAGCCGGTCGGGCGCCTCGACCCGGTTTGGGTTCGGGAGAAATTTGAGCTGCTGCACAAAGATGTTTCGGAAGCATTCAAGAAAGCGATTACTGCTTATGCCCGCAAAGAATGGGGGGGCACATGATTGACTCCGACTTAATTGTGAGAAACCAGCTTCAACAAACCGGTTCCCGGCTTTTTACAACAACGGCAGAGTCCACCCGTCGAGAATCGGAAGGAACCTGGAACTGCCTGTGGAATGAAACATTCCGAACACAAGCTTTTCAGAGGCAACAACAGAATTCCACCACTGTTGTTGTGGTGCACGTAATTGGAGAATCCTATCCGATCGCGGGAATAAAGATTACCAGCAGCACCGTAATCATGTTGAACTCTCTGGAGAAATTATTCGGAGAGTCGGCTACGGATCTGGCGAAGATGCTTCGGGTATCAAGACCCATGGTCTATCTCTACCGAAAAGGAAATGAACCGTCACTGGAAAACAAGCGTCGCCTGCAGAGCTTGGCATCGCTGGCAAACGACTGGAATTCGGTGGTAGCCCGGCCTTTGAAAGGGGTTCTCAAGATAAAACAACCCGAAGGAAGAGCATTGCTTGATTTTCTGTCCGATGAAGATCTAAACGTAACAGCCTTGCGGCAGATTCTTCACAGAATCATCATCGATTCTGATCTGATGTTACGAACCAGGCTAGCAAACGCGTTGGCCAGTGGGGAAAACAAAGAAGAAAGGGAAGATATCCTCAAGGAAAGGCATGCCAAAGGAAAATCTGTCTACATCGGTCATCCTCAAATTCCCGGAAAGCTTATCCGGATCAGTCCCGATGGAAAACGTGTTAGTGGCCGAATGATCAATCGTCAATTTGTTCCGGATGAGGAATGATCGACGCGATCCGGAATGTCATCGCAGGAAACTCCCCGGTATTTCTTCTTATTGCGGGACCAAACGGGGCAGGTAAATCTACCTTCCGCGAGAAACGTTTAGAACCTCTCCGCTTTCCATGCATTGATCCCGACAAAGTGGGAAGTGAACTTTTCGGGAAACATCCCGAGACCAAAGAGGAAGCCTTGCAGGCGACCCAAGAAGCCACTAAGAGGGTTCGAAGCTTTTTCCGTGATTGCCGATCTGTAGCTCTCGAAACGGTTTTTTCCGATGCGAAAGGATATAAACTTTCCCTGATCAATGAAGCTCACACCGACGGTTTCAAGACAATCCTGATCTTCATCGGAGTTGATGATCCGCAGGTCTGTATCGCTCGGGTGATGGACAGAGTGGAGCATGGAGGGCATGATGTACCCGATGACATCATTGAGAAACGATTTCCGAAATGCTTCGAAAATTTGAAGTCGAGCATCAAGATCGTGGACCTTGTCCTGCTTGTCGACAATAGCGGTTGTTACGGTTTGGAAAACTCGCCTCAAGGCCTGCGTCATTATGTATTCGGACTGATCCATAAGGGCAAACAAGTCGAACTCTCTAATCCCGTTCCCCGCTGGTTTCACAATTTCAGGATTAGTGATGATATTCAGCCTTGAAAGAAGATTAATAATAAACCGATGAGTAGAACACAAATGAAATAAGCTTCATCACACCTCCTGTTCGAATTGGTTATTCAGCAAATGTTCCCTATCTGCCTATTTTTCCTCTATTTTCCTTCCTCTTCAGCCGCAATGGATTCTCCACCGTATCGGGAGAATGATCCCAAAAATCTTGGCTATGTTGCCGTTTCATGTTGCAAGCATCCTGATCAGGTGTAGGCTTGATTCAGGAGGTGATTCCCATGAAGAAACCTACATTCCAACGATATCTTCGAGCTGTTGGCTCCATGACATCGGCGCA
>JAKBPM010000049.1 GCA_021829515.1 Nitrospirota bacterium
TTTATGAAGGGAGCAAAGAACTTCCTGGCAAACAATACTGGAGGCGTCCGAACGCCCGCGCTCCTTTGCCCTTTCCTGCAGGGAAAAGAAGATTTTCCGATCCATTATCAAAGACTCCAAAAGAGATGAGGCTTCATGAAGATTCGAAAGGGATCTGGCAACTCCCCATGCTTCGAGAACATCCCTATTGTCTTCCTCCTGGCCAGGAATCGGAGCAAAAAGAAGCATTGGCCTACCCATGGCAAGGCATTCAGCCGTAGTCAGTCCGCCTGGCTTGGTCGCGACAAGATCTGCCTTTTCCATAAACTGGCTCATCTTTTTCGTATACCCCCTGACAACAATAGGAAATGGGAAATCCCCTCTCTTTAAAAAGAGCCGTCGAAAAAGGGCACGGTTGCTACCGGTCACAACCGTGACAGAGACGGGATGCAGGCTTTTGGACAATTCCACTAGAAGTTTTTCAATGGGAGCAACCCCCGCCCCACCGCCCACCACAAGGAGATTCAATAGATTCTCCGGATATCGATCCAAGATCCTGTCCGTAGCCTCTCCATGGAACATGGGGTGAACGGGGATCCCCGACACACAGACCTTCTCACCTTGAACGCCCAACTCGTTTAGTCTGTTGAGCGATTCCCGGGAAGCGACAAAATACCGATCAACCCCAGGTGCAACCCAAAAAGCGTGGGGAATGATATCCGTTACCGAAACAAACAGAAGGGGAGAGAGCTCATTCATCAGATCCTGAGTCAAAAGCTCCATGGGAAGAAAGTGGGTACATAGAATGATATCGGGAGATGCGTCTCTGATGAATTTTGAAAATCCGGAAGAGAATGCCCGTGAAAGCAATGATCGGAGAAAAAAGACAGGAGGAAGAAGAGAAAAGGGTTGATCCGAAATACGGTATAAAAACCCAAGGAGCGAAGGAAAATACTTGGCCAGCCAGATATAGCCCCGGGGAACCAGATTCCGGTACAGTGGATTCATCAGGGACAATACATCGATCCAAAAAACATCCTCGACTCCCCCTTCGGATCGAAGAGAGGTCACAATCGCTTCGGCCGCCTTTTTATGGCCACTTCCGATAGAGGCATATAATACCAGGATTTTTGCCAGACAGACCTCCTTTTCCACGGGAACACCAACACTGACCCATCCCTGATCATAAACCTACCCCTACAGGGTAACAGGAGGCTCAAGAAACGATTAAAAAACAAAATCGGACATTAGAAAAAAACGTCCAGCACTTCTTACAAAAAGGGGAAGGCATTTCATTGTCAATTTTTATGACATGATCATAAAAATTAGACAATTAAAGGAGTAAAAATTTTTATGGAATTTTCAAAAAAAGAAATCGCTCCCAAAATATGGCCGGGAATTGTCTGGATTCCGCTTTTTGCCAACGGATTGATGGGAGAGTTTGTATGGCCATTCATCAGCATCATCCTCCAGGGAAATGGACTTCAGGACTCAAGCATTGGACTTGTCCTTGGGTTCGGGAACCTCCTTCCCCTGATTTTCAGGGTTCCCCTCGGATATGTCCTTGACCGGATTGCTTCCCCATCCCGATTTTTGCTCCTTCTTTTTCTGCTCCCCCTCCCTCTTCTTCTCATCGCCTTTACATCTGTTCATGATGCCTTTTACGGCGTTGTACTTGCCCTTCTTTTATGGGTTGGGCGACTTCCCTATCTTCCTCTTTCATTGGCATTATTTGATCGAAAGGATGCCGCACCCGCCACACGAAAGGCATTGAACTCCTTCGTTCTTGTACAGCATTTCATTCTGGGCATAGTAGGTCTTTTTGCGGGAGTGGCCCTTTATTTTTTTTCCATCTCTTCGGCCCTTGAAGCCGTTGGAGTTTTGACCCTTCTCCTGAATATTTGGATCGTATCAACCCATACGCCAGCACCGGACAGGATCTCCCCCAAAACCCAATCTCCCCGGATCCTTTTCCCTGGCAAAGCCGAGATATGGATGCTGCTGGCCTTTTTCTCCTTTCATTTTGTCAATGCCCCCCTTCTTCCTTTTACAGAACTGTTTCTCAGGGGAATCACAAAAAACAGCAGTTTTATCCCATTGGTCTCGGCACTTGCCGAGCTGACCATGGTCATCATGTCTTTGGTTTATGCCAGATGGCTTTCAAGACTTCCCATCACCAAAGTGATCCTGGCCGGGTTTCTGGCCCAGCCACTGAGACTTTTGGCATTGGCCAACGCCCACTCCCCATGGGCCATTCTCGCAATTGCCATTCTCGACGGATGGGGCGCTGGACTGTTTGCCATGACAAGTCTGATCTGGGCACGGGAAAGGGTTGGAGAGAATCAGATGTTCAACCAGTTTGTCGGCTATATCGATCTTGCGGTTGTTCTGGGGGGAGTATTGGGAAGCTTTACCGCCGGAGCGATGATTTCCAAGTGGGGGTTTTCGGGATTTGCAGCAAGGGACATCTGGCCCTCGCTGCTTCCCCCTCTCTTCCTCTTTTTCTATCTGATTTTTGCTCGAAAAGAGGCCGTTTCACGCTAAAACACTGTCTTTTATGGATTGACAAATTTTCCGACAGGCACAGCGACAATCCAGTCCCAGGTATTCGCCAGATAGGCTGTTCCCCCGACAATGGTCGGACTGACAATCCCCATGCGACCACCGATTTTCACTGAGCCCGTTTCTTTTCCCGTACGGGGATCAAGCATGTAAAGGATATCTTCCCCCGAAATAAACAGTCTGTTTTTATAAAATGTCGGAGCACCCCGGGCAGCCTTGATCCGGCTCCATCTCCAGAGAAGCTTCCCGGTCGCAAGATCCAGTGCCTCATAAGCTCCGTTCACCGGAGACCCCACATAAACCGTGTTTTCATGGATCATCGGAACACCTCCCTTAAAAGCAGGCGGCTTGGGACCACGACCGAGGGAACGGACCCATAGCGACTTTCCCGTTTTGGCATCAAATGCCTCAACCACAGGATCGAGTGTGGGCTTTCCATGAATCATCGCCGGATTGGTGACGGTGTCCATGATGACAATCCCATTGCCGACGGCAGGGCTGACATCGCCCATTCCAGTATTGGCCGCTCCCTTGATCGTCCGGCTCCAGAGGAGCTTCCCGGTTTTGGCTGAAAGGCTATAGAGCCTCGGTGGAGTCGCCATGGCCAAAAAAAGTTGCCCATGATCGATCGCCGGACTCGACATATTGTCGTTCCCTTTGAGGTGAGTCGTCCAAAGAGGTCGTCCGGTTCTCCGGTCCAGAGCATGAACAGACCCTGAGCCTGTTGCAAAATACAGAACGTTTCCATCAATGGCGGGTGTGGGCATCGCCTCACCAACGGACCCTCGATGCCAGATCAAATGGCCATCTGTCCGATCCAAGGCATAGATCCCGTTATAGCTCACATCCATACCCCGAACAGCTCGCCCTTTTTTGGCAAACCGGACAACGTTTGCAAAATTGAAACCCACACCTCCCGAAGCGAGATAGACAAAGTGACCCTTGACCAGAGGATTGCCCATCAGGTGGTTTCCAACCGGGCTCGTTCTCCAGATCAGTTGCCCGGTCCGGGCATTGAGGGCATAAGCGAACATGTCATCGCTTTCTGCGTAAACAACCCCGTCGACTTCGCTGACTCCAAGTGCGTTCCCGTAAAACTGTGTCTGAACTGCCCCTGCTTCAACCTCACCATAGGTTTTGGCTCCAAAAGCTATTTTCCTGGAAAGGGGCCATGCACGTGCTTCGGCATAGCGCCAGAAAACTCCCCGATGAAACCATTCGGGGGATTTTTCGGAAATATCAACGGCAGCGTTGTGTTTTGGGCCCAGATTCATCTGTGTCCAACTTCTGGGACCAAAATGGGTATCCGGACCGACAGGAGCATTCTGGGGATAGTAGACTCGATCAAAAGGCCCCCCTGGAGCCACAGGAACCGACCATTGTTCGGATTCAGCGCTTGCTTTTCCCGTCGTGGCCGGGACCAAAAGGACTGCAAGGAAAAAAGCTCCCGCGACTTGCAATGTTAGGAATTTTTTCAATTCTTTCATCAAACACTCCGATTTAAAAAGATGGACATTCCATAACAACCGTTCTTGACCTTTGATCCGAACGACAGAAATAGAGGATATCCTGCAATCATTGAAAAACAATGGAGTCATCAATCATCTTGGAACGTGAAAAAGGTTCACAAAATTCCACCTCTCTGTTTTTCATCGTTTTGGATTCCAAAACCCTGGCATAACGCTATCAAGTTCATCGGATCTTTCATCAAACCTGATAATGCTGGCTAGCTTCACCGAGACATTTTGAAACAGGCCAACCGATAACACCAATCAGAACTCTTCTTTTCAACCCTTGATACGCTCATAATTTGCAGTGCCTGTCTAAACATGAGATACTATAAAAAATAACTTATATGTTAATAAAAGCATAATCTTATTTTTCTTATGAAACGAGCTTCATCTCACATTCTAATCAATCCTGAATAAATGGAGTTCAAAATGGAAAATCTCAACAAAAATAAATTATTGAAGACTTCTATCTCGGCAGGAATCCTGTTCATCAGCATGTCTCTCGGCGCCTGTGCCTCCCTTAGCGGAGACCGTGCAAGTCGTGCCGAACACTTTCGCGATCAGGCACAAAAGCTTGAAGCAACAGCCGGCACAAACAGCTCAGACCTGAACCATCTGGATGCATCACAAAAATATACCAAAGCGGCTGAACTTCGGCTCTCGGCCGGTCGCGAGTATGCCATTATGGGAAACACGGCAAAAGCCAAGGATCAGTACGAGAAGGCTTCAAAAGATTTGGGTAGGGGATCAACCGAAAGTTTGAACATTCAAGGGAATGCTCCCTGATTTTATCGAAGTCTTGTTCGTCACCTGAACCATCGAAAAACAGATTCTCCTCTTCCCATCCTTCAGAAGCGCCAGAGAAGGTTGAGGAAGAGGTTTTATGGACCGGATCAGGAAAACGATCAATCAATCCCACCTTTGACAACCCAAAATTCCAGATTCATCCGTAGGCAGTTTCGCAATGTATTTGGATGCAGACTCCCAAACCATATGTTCTTAAGCAATCTGGCCTTTGTCCATCTGGAAGGAGCCCAAAACCAACATCTTTCCCCTATGATTAACCCTATATCGGTCCATCTCCTCAGTTTGAAAAGAACAATAGACAAGCCGTTCGATTATGCTGTTAAAAATAAACATTTCCAAATGATAATGCCTCTAGTCTTGTGATTAGAGGCATTTTATTCTGAGTAAAAAAATCTTCCCCAAGAATACCGGTCGAAATTGACGGGATTCAGGTAAATTTCTGTAAAAATCCCACCTGTTCAAATTATGGCCCCCCCGCACTTTTATAGTCCGGATTTCTTCCACATTTCGTCCATTTCTTTGATCTTTTTCTTTCCGACTTCTGTGATCATGCCATCCGGAAGATCCCTCAAATTGTTTGTGTAGCGGAACATACATTTGCAACCCTCGTCTTCTGTTCCTTTAAATAATTCATCAATGGCTTTTTCGTCATACAGGTCAATAGAGTCATCTTTTCCGGCTTGTACAAGGCCCTTCTCCCAAGCCCAACTCCCTCTAACCACAAACTTCTTACCATGTCGCGCTTTATGTCCCGGGACTTGGCAACACATTTCGTCAGCCCACTCTTGATTCTCTGGGCGGACTTTTAAAACCTGTGCATCCCACTTAGCGACCACAGCATCCATCTCCTTCCCTTCCTCGATAGCGATTTCTGAAGGGACTCGAAGCAGAGGGTTGTGTTGATAATTTCTTTAACTTTAGGGTTGTCCATGATCGGTGGACGGGAGAGGAGTTTAGGGTCTAGGTCTTGGGATGGGGTTTTGTCCGGTACTTTCGATGAAAAGAGTCCCAGGTGATTGAGGATTCCCATTTTGAACCCCTTAAACCTTATACTCTCACTATTGTCTCTTAATATCACTTTTCAAAAGTTATATGGTATGGAGTACACAACAAGAATAGCAATGTACCTGAAAAATCTATTGTCCCGTCAGGCATTACCGGCGG
>JAKBPM010000050.1 GCA_021829515.1 Nitrospirota bacterium
CGCTTGGACGATTTCGGATTGTAGAGGGCGACGACAAAATCGGCTTCGGCAGCCGCTCGGAGCCTTCGGAGAATCACGTCCCACGGGGTCAAAAGGTCGGACAGGCTGATCGAAGCGAAGTCGTGCATAAGAGGCGCTCCGAGGACGGACGCGCAGGCGGAGAGTGCCGTTACTCCCGGAATGACCTCCACTGTGATCTCGGATCCTGTCCAGCCTCTGTCCGAGAGAACTTCGAACGCGAGTCCAGCCATTCCATATATGCCAACGTCCCCGCTTGAAACCAGAGCGACCGATCTCCCCTGGTATGCCAAGTCCACCGCATGGGATGCCCGCTCGATTTCTTCGGTCATTCCGGTCTGTATGATTTCTTTTCCCTGGATCAGGGGTCGAACCAGATCGATATACGTGCGGTAGCCGATAATGCATTCGGCTTCTTCGATGGCTTTTCGGGCACGGAACGTCAGATGTTCTTCCGATCCGGGGCCGAATCCGACAAGAAGGAGTTTACCTTTTGAAGAGGTCGAGGCTGCGTTCAAAGTTGTCATTTTTATTATCCTCATATGGGGTTTTTGTCGATTCGGGCGAGACGTTATTGTCCTGCATTTTTGTTGGGCTCTCTTTGCCATTCCGCGACGGCAATTGTAGCATTCAGCGATTTCATCTTATGGACGATCAAATGCGCTTGTCCTCCCGGAAAAGGGGGGTTTTTGCGGAGCGTGAGAATAGCAGCGGGTTCAGACACTCCCGGCGTCCCCACGTGGGACTCCACCATGGCGGAGGGATTTGGTGTGGAGACGGATGAAAGCTCTTCCCGGGAAAAGGTGACGACTGGTCTGTCCAGCCTACGACTGAGTGCCTGGAATGCCTCTTCGTCCGATTTGAGATCGATAGTTCCCAAGGCGCGGATGGATGAAAGGGAAAGCTTGTGTGCGGAGAACGTTTCGATCAGTAAATTATGGACCTCTTCGAAGGTTGTCCCCCGGTTGCACCCGAGTCCTACGGCCAGGACCCGGGGACGGATGAAGACGTGAACGGGAAGGTCGTTTGCCCGTTCGTCCGTCCGTGAAGTGATAAGGACGGCGGCGCGAGAAGGAGGTGGAGACTCGGGCCAGGTGTCGAAGAGAAGGATATGGGGTTTCATGGTCCCTTGCAGGGAAGGAACCGGAATCTTTTCCGGATTGATTACGAGAACCTTGTCTCCGTCCACAATGGCCGAACTGACTTTTTTCAAGAGCTCGAAAGGTTCGAGGTCCGCTTTCAATTCTTTGGCGATCATATCCGGTGCGATGGTTCCAGTGACATCCGTTCCGGTGGTGATAACGGGAACGGCTCCGATGATGTCAGAAACTTCCTGAGCCAGCTGATTTGCACCGCCCAGGTGACCCGATAGAAGGCTGATGGAAAATTTCCCGGTCACGTCGACGACTACGATACCCGGATCGTATTTTTTATCCTGGATTAAAGGAGCGATCGTTCTGACGACGATGCCGAGAGCCATGACGAGAACAATGCCATCATATTCCTGGAAGAGCTGGGGAAGAAGATTTTTGACGACACCGTCGAAAGGCCGGACATTCGTTTCTTTCGCATCAAGCGCGTCGAGATATTTTTCCGAAACGTAAAGAGTGGCTCCGAGCCTGTCCTTTAATTTCCTGGCCAGTTCGAGTCCGGGGCGAGTGATGGTAACGATCGCGCGCTTTTCCCGGTCAGAAACATCGAATTCGTTCATGGCTTTTCTCTCTTCTGGACCCGTTGTGCCAGATCGATGGTAACGATCCACACCGGATTCAGCGCCTCGATTCGGTGGAGACCTATGAGTGGCTTTCCCCTGCCGACCTGGATCTGGACGATATCGGGTTCAAGGCCGGCTTCCTTTGCCCAGGAGAGAACCTCCGCCATGTTTTCGAATGTTGCGAGATTCAGGACTATCCGGCCGTCGGAAGGAAGAGTCTGTCGGGAACGGTCCAGCAGAGTGGACATCTTCCCTCCGGATCCCCCGATAAAGATCCGATGGGCGGTCGCTCCTTCCGGAAGGGCATCCGGAGCTTTACCGTAAATGGTCGTAAAACGCCTGGAGACCCCAAACGTCTCAATGTTCTGGGTCAGGCAGTCGAAGTCCTCTTTGTCTTTTTCAATAGCGAGAACCTTCAGGTCGGGGATAAGGCGGGCGGCTTCGATTCCCACTGATCCGGAGCCGGCCCCGATGTCCCACAGGGTCTGACCAGGTTTCAGATGAAGCTTGGAAAGAGACAACACCCGGATTTCGCATTTTGTGATCAATCCCTGTCGGGGAACTGTAAAGACGAACTGGTCGTCCGGAATACCGATTATAGGGATATCCATTCAAATCTCCTTAGACGGGAAAAGAGTCATTGTATTTCCAGAACGATAATGTTCAGGGGCGAGAAAATCGTTCGCTGGATTTCATCCAGTCCGGACGGTAAGAAAACGTGGATTTTCTCGCCGGAAAGACCAATATTTTCTACGACCCGTAAGGACGATGGCGTACGTTTCATTTTCCGGAGCATTTCCAGAATATGAACAGGTCCATCGGAACCAGGGGTGTACAGAGCGATTTTTTTTTCGTGCTCGAAAAGCGGGATCAGACTGTCGGGATCCCGCCCATGAAAAGAAGCGACCCGCACATCATCCCATGGTTCTTTCAGGAGCGCAAAGGCACGTTGTATCAGGGTGGAAGCTGGATAAAAACGAAGACTTTCTGCTTGGATGTTCTGGAGAAGCCGATTTCCTATTCCGTAAAACAAAGGGTCTCCGGATGCGAGAACAATGGCGCATGTTTCCCGGGTTGCCGGTGTATCCGAAAAAGATTTCAGCGTCTTGCACAGTGCGTCGATATTACTGCGAATGACGATTTTTTCAATATTGTCTGGCAGCGGACCGGAGAGGTTTTCCAGGTGTCTGGCCCCGCCAGCCAGGAGACTGCAGGTCGAAAAGAAATGTCGGTATTGTGGACTTTGTGTACGGAGTCCTTCCGGTTCCATTCCGATCACATGGATCAAAGGTTTGTCAGTTTTCGGCGTATCCAATTTTCTTTCCCTGAAAATCTGTGAGCATCACGCCGATCGTTGTCGGACGACCGGATATTTTTTTCAAGTGGGCCAGGATACGTTCGCAGAGGGCTTCGAAAAAAGGTTCAAAACCGGCTTCGGTAACGATATCTCCCACGTGTCTTGCCGTATTTGCCTGCAAAATGGCACTTGCCAGGGCATCTGAGGCTCCAGCTTCCCGGGCGACCGAAGCGAGAAAGCCGAAATCGACCTGGGACCCGGCGGCATGTGTTTGTGTCACGCCCATCGCCAGTTTGGAAAATTTTCCCATGAGGCCCGCCATCACAATTTTTTTTACAGGTCTTTTGCCGGCTTCCCGAATCGAGAATCCTGAAAAATCCCCGATTTGTATAAATGCTTCTTCCGGTAGAGAGGAGAGGATTGCCTGGGCGAATTTTTCACTCTGGCCACCCGTTGTAAGGACCAGAGTGTCGATTCCACGGGCTATAGCGACATCCATGGCTTGTGTGATACTCGCCCGGTAGGCGGAAGTGCTGAAGGGTACGACAATGCCTTTTGTACCCAAAATCGACAGACCTTCCAATATTCCGAGACGGCTGTTAAGCGTTTGTCTGGAAAGCTCCTCCCCATTCGGAATGGTTATCGTGACGACGATGCCGATGGTTTTTAATCCGGTATTTTTTTCCAGCCAGTGGCGGTTGCTGTTGTAAAAGTTTGTCCACTCTTTTTCCATAAAAAGTCTGGGAACAGGATTTATAGCGGGATCGCCTACGGGAAGTCCCAATCCTGGCTTTGAAATCCAGCCGACTCCTGCTCCTCTTTTAAAGTGAATCCCATTTTCTTCCCGGATCCGGACATGGGTGATGATTTCAGCTCCGTGAGTACAATCGGGATCGTCTCCCCCGTCTTTTATGATGGAAACCTCTGCAGAAAACGGGTCCGCGGGAAAAAGAGAGGATTTATGGAGCGCAAATGTTGCTTTTTTTCCAATGGGCAAGAGAATTTCTACCGAATTCACCGGTTTGTTCTCAAGAATGGAGAGAAGACATGCCTTGACTCCAGCCTGCGCGCAGGCTCCCGTCGTAAATCCGGTTCTCAAGTTTTTTTTATCGGATTTTTTTTCCAATGAATTTCCTAAAATTTCCAGATGGAGTTTTTGTATGCAAAGAGGATCTCATCCCATGAACCAGTAATCGGATTGATTCTTTGTGTCTCCATGGTAATGCGGTATTGCCGGATTGTTCAACGTTATCGGAATTTCCCTTTCCATTCCGGAAGCTCAAGAGATTGTCTTTTTCCGTTAAATGGATCAAGCCATGACGGGGAAGGATAAAAATTGCGCAAATCCTTTTTGGCTTCCTGGTAATCCGGCATGTGTTTGCGGACCATTTCCCAAAACCTGTGGGAATGATTCGGAAACGGAATATGGGCCAGTTCGTGGAGGACAATATAATGGAGAGTTTTTTCTTCAAATCCGGCAAGATGCCAGGAGAGCGACATGTTTTGGTTTCTCGACATGCTTCCCCACTGGGAACGTGTTGGACGGATAAAAACCCTTTGAGGGCATAAGGCCAAAACTTCTTTCCAGAAGAGAAGAATTTCCCTGATTTTGTCCAGAAATCGGCGAATTGCCCATTGGGTGATGATGACCGGAAAATGTGTTTTTATCTCTTCCGTCGATTTTACAAGGAGAAGCCTGTTCTGGTGTCCGATGACAATCGCTGTTTGGTCACCTTCTTCCCAGATGAGAGAATAAGGAGTCCCATCCAGAAAAATTGGATCCGGAGACAGCGTGGCCATCTCTGTTTTGTGGCTTTGTTCGAAGTTTTGGACAATTGGAACGGTTTTGCTGAGACGATTATGAATCCATCTTCGATGTCTGTGGAGAATTTTCTCAACTGTTGACACGGCTGTTCCACGTGGAACATGAAGAAGAAGAGTTTCACCGGTCCAATCCAGCCGATAACGATTCTTGGCGGTACCCTGATAAATCAGGGCTTTTAGGTTCCGGCAGTCAGCCAGCTGAAAATTGATTTCCATAAGATATTTTGACGGAGCCAGATCCGTAGTGGCTGCTTTAAGATGCTTTTCCGGGTGTAACTGGATTTCATTCTCCTAATTCACAACTTGAAGCTGTTGGTGGAATTGCTCTGTGGCCGATTCTGGTTTTAGTCTTTTAGTCCGGTAGTCCGGGATAAGAATGATAACCACTCGTATTTTAATGGTTTTTCAGAATGTAAATCGAGGAAAAAATTTTATTGACAAAATAAAATACTATTGTATTTTTAGGCATAAAACTCATATAAAAATCGATATTGTCATTTAAATATAGGGATAAAGTGTGATCTGAGGGAACGGGTATTTCCCAAAAAAGAAGGAAAATTCATGAAAAAAAATCCCTTGGCCTTCTTGCTTGTCGGAATAGTATTCTCGTCCGGATGTGTATCGATCCACTCTTCTTCCGTTACTGAAAGGCTTCCGGTAGAAAACTCCGTGACCGTCAGGGTTGTTGAGGAAGGGGACTTGGGAGTCCTTCATTTGACTTCTCCTCAAGATCTGACGAACAGAGCCGATGTCTCTCTTCTGGGAAAATGTCCTTCAGGAAGACTCGTGAATGTTCGCACACAATTGAGCGACCGGGACTGGCTCGGTATTGTTCAGGATTACAAGTTAAGGGTTGAAGGGGAATGTCTTCCGGCTTTTTTAAAGACGATCCCAATGCTTCAACCTTTGAAAACGAAAAGCTCCAAGCCTTTGGTGGGGGCAACGTCGACCGAACGTGGTCTGGTTTTCACTCTTGGAAGTATTCTGTTCGACTCGAACAAAGCCACAATCAAAAAAGGATCCGAACATAGTCTGGATAGTTTGATTTCTTATCTCAAAAGTCACCCTCATCGAAAAATAATGATCGAAGG
>JAKBPM010000051.1 GCA_021829515.1 Nitrospirota bacterium
CAGAGGTTTTTTTTGGCGAAGACTTTGTCCGTAAAACACATGATTACATGAATGGTGTGCTTGAAAAAGAAGGAGCTCATCTTGATGGGTTCTTTTATTGCCCCCATTTGAAAGAAGCTGAAATTGAAGCCTATCGGGTTTCTTGCGGCTGCAGGAAGCCACTTCCTGGGATGCTTGAAGAGGCACTAAAGGCTTTTCATGGGGATCCCTCATCTTCGATGATGGTCGGTGACTCCGAAGGGGATGTTCTTGCGGGGAGGTCTTTAGGCTGTCATAATTTCTGGATACGTCCCGATGAAGCAGGTACGAGGGATGATCTGGCTTTTCGGGTCTCTTCCTTTGAAGAGGCGGTCAACCTGTTTTTAGCCAGGTTGCAAGCGGTTTGAAAGATTTTCAGAAATTGAATAGATATGGGCCGAAATTCACTCTCGTATGAACTTGAAAGGAACATCATGGCACTTGACCCATTTTTGAAATCCATTCTGGTCTGTCCAAAGTGCAAAGGAGACTTGGTCGAGGAAATGTCCCCCCCAGGTCTTTTCTGCGAGAGCTGTCAGCTTGTCTATCCGATTCGTGAGGATATTCCCATCATGCTGATCGAAGAAGCCCAAACGAAAGGTGCCCATTCATCTCCGTGAGCGACACCCACTCGTTTTCGTCTTTGGAAATAACAAAAAAAAAGAAGGTTCTTCTGGTCGGATTGCGGGCATTTGGCGATATGGTTCTGACGCAGCCGGCCATTTCAGCGATCAGGGACTCTTGCCCCAATGCCCGGATCGATTACATTATGGAGTCGGCTTATTCCCCGCTCTTTCTGGATGAGTCCGATCTGACGGAGTGTATCGCTCTCCCCAGAAGGAAGAAATCAGGAGATGAGTCCTCTTTCCATCATTACAAACGTTACAGTGCATTCCTCTCGAAAATTCGGAAAGAATCTTATGACGTAGCGGTGGATCTTTTCTCCAGGGGCCCCCGATCACGCTCTTTGATCCTGGCAAGTGGGGCTGGAAGAAGAGTTGGTACCGCCGATCACAAAAACCCTATTCTTGACCGGTTTGTCTATACAGATCAGATTGTCGTGCCCAATCACCTGACACATCTGACAGACCAGATCCTTCATGTGATGAGCCGTCTCGGCTTTAAAACGAATCGAACCATGCCTCACTTCACTGTAACGGATGAGAACCGGTTAGCGGCGAGAGAGATTCTCGGTACCTTCGGGGAAAAGTTCGCCCAATCCTTTCTGATCCTGTTTCCAGGCTCGGGGTCCCCGACCAAAAATTGGCCGGCAACCCGATACATCGAACTGGCCACGGAGCTTTTGGGCAAGGGCTTCCCCTTGCTGGTTCTTGGAGGGGCGAACGATTCCGAGGCCGTGACAACTGTCTCCCGGGGGGTGGAGGCTTCAACTGGAGTTGATCTTTCCCGATTTAATGGGCTCATCCAGAGCGACCTGAATACGTTAAAAGGACTCATTTCATTGTCCTCAGGTGTGATTGGAAATGACTCCGGGCCACTTCATCTGGCCCAGGCGATTGGCAGAAAGGCACTGGTTCTTTTTGGCCCTGGAGATCACGTCGGTTATCGACCATTTTATGGAGGAATAGTCAGGAAAGGTCTGGCCTGCAGTCCCTGCCAGAGCTTTGCATCGGTGTGCCCCGATAATCAGTGCATGAAATCCATTGATGTCAATTCGGTTCTTGGCGCATGGGAAGAATTGGGAACTCCACTTTAATGAAAAGCATGGCTGTCCTGAAGATGCGTTATCTGGGAGATAGCCTGCTTCTTGTTCCGATACTCAGAAAACTCCTTTTGACTTATCCGGGAATTCTCCTGACGGTTGTGGTTAATCGCGGGACAGAGTATCCCATTAACAGTCTTTCCGGAGTCAGAGTGGTTTCTTTTGATAACCACTCTTTTTGGGGAAAGGTTAGGAGCTCATTTGTTGTTTTAAGATTGTCCCGCGAACGAAAGTGGGACTTTTGGGTCGACTGGACCGTTTCGGACAGGAGCCGTTTTTTCTCAAGATTCGCAAATGCCTCAAAAAAACTCTCCTCCGGATGGAAAACGGATGATCGCTCTCTTTCCGGAAATACGGATTATTTTCCCGTCGATTTTAATCATGGTCCCGATCCGGTGATGGACCAGTATGAATCCTCCCTAAAAAAATCCGGGATCACCCTTTCTGGTCTTTCCGATCCTGTCATTTCCTCTTCTGATTCTTCCAGAGCTGATGTTCAAAACTGGAAGGAAAAAAATAAAATAGGGGGGACGCAAAAGATTCTCATGATTCATCCTGGCGGTCGCGAGTGGTACAAAAGATGGCCACCCGACAGATTTGCCGAGGTTGGAAACTGGTGGACAAAGGATCTTGGCGGAGTCGTCGTCATTGCCGGTTCGCGAGAGGATCAGACGCTGATTCTCTCGGTTGTCAGTGCTTTTACAAAAGAGACTCGATTCTTTATCGTTCAGGAACCGATCCCGTTTCTTCACGCACTGATGGAGTCATCAACCTTGTTTCTGGGAAATGACAGCGGTCCATTTCATCTGGCTGATGCATCAGGTCTCTATGGGGTCGCTCTTTTCGGCTCCACAACTCCTGCAGTGTGGGGCCCAATATCGAAGGGCCGGATTGTGACATTGTATGATCCTCCGTCCTGTTCCCCTTGTAGCCATGAGGGTTGTACTCATGGCGTGGATAACTGTCTTCGCCGGATTGAGGTTGACCGGGTTATCGAAGAGCTTTCAAAACAGTTGGCGCTTCGTGAAAAAACCACGGAAAAGGGGATGCCGTCTTGAAGACAGAAGAGGGGCAGGTGGTTCCTCCGATTCTTTATTATCATCGGGTTGATCCGGGTGTCTCTCCCCATGCGGGAGTGACTCCTGATCAATTTCGAAGCCATCTTTCTCTTCTTAAACTTGCCGGTTTTGTGGGAACGACGCTTGATTTTGCAATGAGTCATGGGCATACGGATCCCATTAGTGGCAAAAAGGTGGTTGCGATCACTTTTGACGATGGTTATCTCGATAACTATCGCTATGCGATGCCGATCCTTCAGGAGTTTGGCTTCCATGCGACCATCTTTTGTATCTCCCGGAAAGTGGGCGGACGTTCAGATTGGTCGACAGACCCCGTCTGGAGCGGTCATCCTCTTCTTGGGAAAGATGAGATGCGCCTGATGACATCGATGGGCTTTGAAATCGGAAGTCATACCCGAACCCACGCGGACCTTTCCAGGCTATCGCCTGATCAGGCTCAAGATGAAATCGTGGGATCAAAGGACGATCTTGAAGACCTTCTGGGAACTCCCGTCCGATCTTTTTGCTATCCTTTCGGTGCCTATCGGGAGGAGACACCTTCAATCGTCCGATCAGCAGGGTACTTCTGGGGACGATCAGTGAGAAGACGGAGTCTTTTTCATCGGGAAGTCTCCTCGATGCTTTTGCCCTGCAGGCCGGTTTCCGGCAAGATGTCTCTCTTCCGGTTTTTTTCATGGACATTTTTGACACGGATAACCCGATGATTAAGCCTCAAGATGAGACCAGAAAACGTCCTTTAAATATTCTTCATCTTGACTGCACGACTGGATATGGCGGGCAGGAGCGAGATCATATTGCCGAAGCGAAAGGGATGAATTCCCGCGGTCACAGATACATTCTTGGTGGCCGCCCGGGAACGCCTTTCTTTGAAGAGGCCAAATCCAGGACCGAAACAATAGCTTTCCCAATGAGGAGCAACTTCGATCAGGAGACCTTTTCGAGACTTCGTCAATTTATTCTTGGAGAACAGATCGATGTATTGGTAACAACGAGCTATATCGATTCTTTCCTTGGATATGTCAGCGCCATTTCTCTTGGAGAAAGACGGCCGCTGGTTATACGGCAGAGACATCTTTTGAATGTTCCCCGAAATATGATTCCGTTTCGCCAGTTTTGCGACAGGTTGGTTGTCGTGAGCGAGGCGTTGCGGATTTTTTTTATGGAAAAGCATATTCCTTTTTGGCATGTGGTGACGATTCCCCGGGGTATTGCCATCAAGGATAAGGAAGAGGCGCAGGAAGTGGGGACCTTGGGAAGGGAGCTGGATATTGCTAAAGAGCTTTCGGGGAAAAAGGTTCTTCTTCAGATTGGTGTTTTTCAGCGGGATAAAGGGCATCACCTGATGCTTGATGCACTGGTTCCTCTTTTTCGAGAGTTTTCCGATCTGCATATGATATTTTTGGGTACTGGTCCGTTATTTGAAGAGATTCAGATTCGGGCAAGACGACTCTTGGGGGAATCTGGTTACTCAAGGCTTCATTTTATGGGATCACAGGACCCGGCTCCTTATCTTGCCATTGCAGATCTGGTTCTTCTTCCGTCGGTCAGGGACTCTTTTCCGCTGGTGGTTCTTGAAGCGATCTCCTCTAAAAAGGAGGTTGTGGCGTTCAGGGTAGGGGGAGTTCCAGAGATGGCAAACGTCCTTCCGGGAATCCACCTGGTGGCACCCAAAGATCCAATGGCGTTTGCCAGGAAGGTATCGTCTCTTTTATTGAGGACTACCGTTTCCTTTAAGGGAAAGGAAGTTGCCCGGGAGCTAATGGAGAATGCATTTTCCATTGAAACCTGTAATATCAGAACAGAAGCGGTTTATCGAAATGCATTGGAGCTTTTGAGGCAAGGAAAGATCAACCAGAATCCTTACCTCGAAAAAGGTGGTCTTGCGGATCCCTGTCTTTCGTAGGTATTTATGGTTCTCGGTAATCGAATGGGAAATCGGTTTTTCGGTTTTACTATGATAAAGTAGAATTCCTATACAGTTTTTAAGGCTTGGAGATGAATCAGGGAATTAAAAAGAGGCTCTTCAGCTGAATCCGTGGGTACCCGGTGGATCAGGTAAATTTGCAAGTGTATGGTAAAGAGCAATTTTCAGCGAATCTGTGGACCGAAACCCGAACGATTTTCTCATAGTCAGTTTTGCCTTGAGATTCAGACCCTCCACGGCTCCGCTGGAAAGGGTGCCTTTGGCCTCGAACCAGTTCATGATCAGCGGTTTGTGGTTTTGGAGCATCTTGGCCACTTTTTTCATGGGCTCAAGTTTTGTGCGCATAGTGCGTTTGCACCAGTTGTCCAGGAACCGTCCCGCGACCGAGGCGTGCTTGAACTCCCAGAAGCGCTGGAAGTCCTCCCGGAGAAGATAGGCCTTGACCGACTGGATGTTGAGCTTCAGGAGATCGGCGAGGCGGGCGGTCTGGTTCTCCGTCAGGTTCTCCGGCCGTTTCAGGAGAGCCCAGCGGGATTTTTCGAGAACGGTCTGTCCCTCGGCCTTGAACGCCTTGTGCTCCTCGCGCCGGATCTGGTCGATCGCCTCGCCGAACTTCTTCATGATGTGGAATCGGTCGAGGATGTTTTTGGCCTGCGGAGCGCACTGCCGGATGGCGTCGAGGAATGGGGCCCACATGTCGGTGCAGACGTACTCGAGAAGGGCGCATCGTTCTTGACCGAACTCCTTGAAGAAGCTCAGAAGGGTGTCGGTCTTCCGGTCGATCCCGCACCAGAGGAGACGCCGGACCCCTTCGTTCAGCTGGTAGACCATCGTGAGGTACTTGTGGCCCCGGAACACGGCAATCTCGTCGATTCCGATCTGGGTGATCCCCTCCAGGGAGCGGTGGTTCAGGCCATAGTCCACCATGTAGGAGACGGCCCGATAGACACTGTCCCAGCTCGTGCGGAAGACCCTGGCCGTCTCGCTCCAGGAGAGCCTCCGGGCCCAACGCCCGAGAAAGAGCTTGTAGTCGTTGGTCAGGTGCTCTTTCCCCGATCCCCAGGGAAGGGCTTCGACATGGACTCCGTGAAGAGCGCAACTCACACGGCGGGGAGCGTAGAGAAAGAACACCTTGAAGTCGAAGAGGGGTA
>JAKBPM010000052.1 GCA_021829515.1 Nitrospirota bacterium
AAACCACCGATAGAAGCCTCCGGATCCAAAAGCCTTGAAACATTGGCTCCAAAAAAATCCGACCCCACCATATAGCTCATCGCAGAACCGGCCCCGAGCCGAGGATTGAGATCAGTGATAAGCCACTCATGATCCGGACCCAACATGACCTGGAAGCAGAATCCATAGGGGAAATCCAGACTTCGGGCCAGGTTTTCGGCTAATCGGCCAAGTTCGGCATCATGAAAAAGCCTGGCTTTGACCGAAACCCCGTTTTTAACCTCCACCCGTTCACGACACATGGAGTAGGTGACGGATTTGTCTTGAATGACATCAACCGTTATCTCAGGGGCCTGGCACAAGTCCTGTGCAATCCACTGGGATAAATTGTTCCTGAAGGACAGATCCCCCGCACGACCGACGACGATCCCCCTGCTGCCAAAACCTGCAATCGGCTTGAAAATGTATTCCCCATCATCCGCTTCAGAGGCAAGCCTTGTGCCAGGCACAGGAAAGCCCTTTCGTTTGAGATAGCGGAAGATGGACAACTTGTCTTTAAAGATTTTCTCAAAATGTTGCTCAGTCACTGAAAGGCGGGTTGTCGCCCGAACGCCCAATTCGCCAAGAACCCGGTCAAGCGCGATCAATTCCCGATCGATTGCGGCAACGATTCCGTCAGGCCTGATCTTCCAGATGAGCTCTCCAACAAAGCGGTTGTAGTCGGCGTCAAATGCGGGGGGAACCTGATAGTATTCGTCCGCAAAGATGCTGGCGATGCAAAGGTTCGGAGGATTGGTATCGGTGGCGATCAGGTCAATCTCTTTCTCACCCCAGTTTCTTCGGGCCGCCATCATTGTTGCATAGCCCCCTCCTGTCCCCGCCGAACAGACCATTAACGTCTTCATCTGATTACTGTGCCCTCATCATTCTTAAAATTACCCGGATCAAGACCCACAAAAGGAATTTTCTCGGACCCCTGATGGAGGAAAAGAGCACAATGGCCCCCAGGATTCTGAGAATCCCCAGAACTCTTCTTTCATCAGGTGCCACCGCTCCCCCTCAAGAATCTTGAATCATCGATAAACCTTGCAATGAAGCTTTGTCAGAGCCTTTTCCCTATAGAAACCGAGCACACGGGAAACAAAACCAAAATCTGCAAACAATGCCCAGACAAACAGGTATTTTTTCGCCAACCGGAGAAGATAGACCGGAGACTCGTTGCAAGTGATGGCAATTGAGGCATGGAACCTGATGAGATTCTTGATGGCAGTCTCGAAGGACCGTCTTGAAACATAGTGCCTGTATTTCGTCACAATATGAACGTCCGAGAAAAACCACCTTTTATTGTCTCTCCGGACCGGTCTTTCCCTGAGCTCTATTCTTCGCCAGTACCCCGCGATCGACGGGATATAGGAGATTTTTTTTAAATGACAGACAAGAAACAGAAAGAGGTCCCAATCCTCGACAATCTGGCTTTCATCAAATGCTCCGAACTCACTAAGGACAGACCTTTTGATGATATAAGCCGACCCAATCATTGGAGACACCTGAATAGCCATGTCCGGCGAGACGTTCACAATACTACTGACCAGAAATCGGTTCTGAAAAAGCTTTGAAACCCCGCTTTTCAACAAACGGACATCATTTCCTTCTTTATCGACCTCGATCAGATCTCCAAAACAGGCATCGATCTTGGGATCCTTTTCCATATGATTGATGAAATCCAGGATCGATTGCTCATGAAGAAAATCATCGGAAGCCAGAAATTTGATATAACGGCCACTGGCATGGCTGATCCCTTTGTTCAACGTATGACAGATTCCCTTATTCACCCCATGCAGCTCGTAGTAAAAACCATATTGATCGCCAAGCTTTCTGATGATCTCTGGCGTTGTGTCCCGGGATCCATCATCGATCACAATGAGCTCGATATTTTTGTAAGGCTGATCAAGCACGCTTTGAATGCTTTGTTCGACATATTTTTCATGGTTGTAGCAAGGCATGATCACACTGACCAAGGGTTGATCCATCTCTCACCTCCTTCGTTTCCTGGGCTCAGGACATCCCAACGATTGCGCCCGCATTCGCAACGGTACAGCAACTTCAATGCGGACCGGAACATGGTGAGTGCCCTCGAAAAAGAATCACCACCGGTGATCGGAATCTCTTGACCCGGATTTGGCTGGTTCTGGAAAAAGAAAACGTCCGCAGTCCTCTCGCCTGGTCTCCCATCTCCATGGCTCCCCGTCACTCAAACCTGAGAAGGGATTCAATTACATAAAGGATCTGCTCTTCTGTAAAATGAGGACCAATCGGAAGGCTCAGAACTTCAGAAGAGAGCTTCTCCGCGATGGGCAGGCACCCTGTAGAAAGCCCCATGTCCCGATAAGCTGGCTGGAGGTGGGGAGGGACAGGATAATGGATAATCGTGGCAATACCAGCATCGTGGAGGTACTGCTTCAGGCGATCCCGTTCGGGGTGTCTGACGACATAAAGATGCCACGAAGATTTAGCCCCGGATGAGGTCTTTGGCAAATCCATTCCGATTTCAACGAGGGCCGTTTCGTAACGATCGGCGATTTGCCGCCTTCTGAGGTTCCATTCGACAAGACAGGAGAGCTTGATTCGAAGAATCGCCGCCTGCAGGGGATCCAGCCGGCTGTTGACCCCCTGGACCTCGTTAATATACTTGATGCGGGAACCATAGTTTCTGAGGACCCGGATCCGGTCTGCCAGTTCCGGGTCATTCGTGGTCACAGCCCCGCCATCGCCCATTGCTCCGAGGTTCTTTCCGGGATAAAAACTCCACGCCACAATGTCTCCGTGCGATCCTATACGGCGCCCCTTATATCGGGCCCCATGGGCCTGGGCCGCATCTTCGACCACACGAAGCCCATGGAGCCTGGCAATTTCCAGGACAGGATCAAGGTCGGCAGGCTGGCCATAGAGATGAACCGGCAAGATGACTTTGGTCCGGTCAGTGATTGCGGACCTGATTTTTTCGGGATCGATATTGCAGGTGGACGCCAGTGGTTCGACTGGAACCGGGATGGCTCCGGTCCGGGTAACAGCAAGCCAGGTGGCGATATATGTATTGGATGGAACAATGACCTCATCGCCTTTGCCGACATCCAGTGCGCGAAGCGCAAGATAAATGGCATCAAGACCATTTGCAACCCCCACACAATGGAGGGAACCGCAAAACTCGGCATACTCCTTTTCGAACAGATCGACTTCCCTGCCAAGAATATATTCACCGCTTGAAAGAACGCGCATGACCCCGCAATCAATCTCGCTCTTGATTTCGCGATAGGCAAGCCCGAGATCCAAAAAAGGCACATTCATGTCGATACCCCGCTGTCGGCACAATACAGGTCGAAGTCCCGGTAGTAATCGGCTTCATCGTAGTGCTCTGAAGCCAGCACCAGGCAGACGGAACCCGACGAAAAATTATTGAGTTCCCGCCAGACCATCGAGGACAGGTAGAGACCATAATAAGAGCGATTCAAGTGGAAGAGCTTTTTTTCTCTCCCGTCGCTTAAAATCACATCGAAACTGCCGGACATGGCAATAATGAACTGCTGAAGCTCCTTGTGGGCGTGCCCACCCCGCTCCGAACCGCCAGGAACGTCATAAAGGTAATAAACGCGACGGATCTCAAAAGGAAGATGCTGGCTTCCTTCAATGAAGGTCAGATTGCCGCGTGGCTCCGCGATCTTGGGCAACTCGATCAGTCTGCATGTTGACAGCATAAGAACCTTTCCCGGAAAACTCTGTCCGATCTTTTCGTCTGGAGGCGGACCATCTTCTGTCGGTCTTGAAAGTGCCTGCATCAAGGAGCTTTTGCACTTTATCTTGCCTCTCCCCATGCAGGCTCAAATAACGACCAACAAGAAAAACCCTTCAGTGATCCGATCAGGAAAAACATGAAAGGGGGAGTCTTCTCCCCCTTGAAATGAATGCCGGATCAGGATCCCGGAGGCGCTCCGGCAAGTGCCGGCAATGTTGTCAATCCTACTGCGACACCCGGAAGTTCCGTGACGCTGTTATCACCCGAATTGGCAATCCAGACATTTCCGGCCGCATCCACGGCAATTCCCTGGGGACCGCCAGGAGGAGGGCTCTCGAGAATGTTGACCGCGCTCCCGACTGCGTACCCGGAGGACTTCGTCAGTTCCGTCACGCTCGCCCCGATGCTATTGCTGTTGGAATTGGCAATCCAGATATTCCCTGCCCCATCCACGGCGATTTCGGTGGGTGCATTGAACCCGGTGCTCCCGCCAAAAATGGTTGTGGCACTCGTCACCGTCCCCGAAGAGACAACAAATTCGGTCACACTGTTTCCATTGGTATTGGTCGTCCAGATGTTTCCCGACTGATCCACTGCACTCGCATCGGGTGCCGAGAATCCGGGAGACGTAATATTCACCCCTGTGCCATTCGTCGTATTGAGCTCGGTAACGCTGTTGCCGGTATCGTTGGGGATCCAGACGTTTCCGGACTGATCCACCACAAGTCCATCGGGTCCGTTGAAGCCGAAATTACTGGTAGTATTTGAGAAATTGACTGCGCTTGTGACGGCTGCTCCGGTCATCGTCAGTCTGGTTACCGTGTTGTTATGGTGGTTAGAAACCCATATATACCCAGATCCATCAATCGCAATCCCGTCAGGGGAGGAGAAGTTGGTCGCAGAAGTCCCGAAGGTCGTATTGGTGATATTGATCGCACTTGCCGCCGAATACCCGGAGGACGCCGTCAGCTCGGTCACACTGTCGTTGCCGTGGTTCGGGATCCAGATATTCTCCGCCCCGTCGACAACAATAAAGGTTGGCTGGGAAAAGTTGGTCGTTCCCCCGGAAATATTCACCGCACCTGTATTTGAGTAATTCGAGGATTTCGTCAGCTCTGTGACGCTGTTGTTCCCATAGTTGGGAATCCAGATATTTCCCGCCCCATCCACCGCAATTCCCATGGGGGTCGAAAAATTGGTGCTCCCCCCGGAAATAATGACACCCTTGAACCCACCACCGTTATTCGCTCCGGAAGATCCACCGGAACCGCCACCACCACTGCAGGCAGCCAACATCAAGAAAATGACTCCCAATACTCCGCAACACAATGTCTGTTCTCTTGTCTTCACCTGAGGCTCCATTCGATTTCCCTTAAATTTCGGGCGTTTTTACTCTTCCTTGCTCGTAAACACCTTCAGAAATGGACAAAAAATACAATGTTTCTAAAAAATCCATTCTGTCTCCGGATATCGCTCGATATCCGATCAGCCTGGCTCCTGCCATGGTGAACAAAAACCCTTCCAGATCTGCTTAACCCTGCATATCCTTTAATACAAAAAGACTTGAAAGCAGTATTCACTGATACCAATTCATAATTAATAAAGAATAATTAATAATAAAAATATTTTTTATTAAAAATAATAGATATATTTAAAATTTATAATTAAAAAAAATAATATGCATTAACTCGAAAAGCAATAATCGTGCCACATATGACAAAGCGACCTTATTCCATAGGGGTTGGGAAACGGACTTTTCCGGGGGGGAGGGATATTTTCTGAATATGTAAAATTTTCTGACAAAATTCCCCGAAGTACTGTCATTATTTTTTACACTGCGTCAGAAGGACTCCATTAACTCAAATTTGGATATAGATAAAATTTTAAATGACAGCGTAAAGGATCGCCCTAAAGACTCTTTTTCCGTCAAAATGAGAGAGGAATAAGGGAAACGTCGAAAGAGACAAGAAGCCCCTCCTGCCTTTCGTATTTGAGCTTCTCCAGGCCCCCCCTG
>JAKBPM010000010.1 GCA_021829515.1 Nitrospirota bacterium
TGACCCTGATGCAAAATATGACCGGGTTCTTGAAATCGATGCCACCAGGATCGAGCCCCAAATCACATGGGGAACAAACCCGGGCATGGTTCTTCCTGTCACAGGATCCATTCCCTCCCCCGAAAGCTTTAAAGATGAAGTCTCTAAAGAAAATGCTAAAAATGCCCTCAAATATATGGGACTTGAGCCGGGAACTCCATTAAGCGAGATTTCCATCGACAGGGTTTTTATCGGTTCATGCACCAATGGAAGGATAGAGGATCTGAGAGCAGCTGCAAGCATCATAAAGGGACGCAAGGTTTCTCCCAGTGTCAATGCCATGGTTGTACCAGGATCTGGTCTTGTCGGCCAGCAGGCAGAAAAGGAAGGTCTCGACAAGATTTTTCTCGAAGCCGGATTTGAATGGCGAGAACCGGGGTGTTCGATGTGTCTGGGAATGAATCCTGATCAGTTGTTGCCTGGAGAACGTTGTGCGTCAACATCAAACAGGAATTTTGAGGGAAGACAGGGCAGAGGGGGCAGGACCCATCTTGTCAGCCCGGAGATGGCTGCCGCTGCGGCCATTACCGGCCACTTTGTCGATATTCGAAACTGGAACTGAAAAAAGGAAAAACAGGATGGAAGCCTTTAAAACACTCAAATCAATTGTTATCCCCATCGATCGCGCAAATGTTGATACAGATGCGATCATTCCCAAACAGTTTCTTAAAACCATCCATAGGACAGGTCTTGGAAAAAGTCTTTTCTATGACTGGAGATACCTTTCCGACGGAGTCACACCAAACCCTGACTTTGTAATCAACCAGACGCGATACAAAGGAGGCAGGATACTTCTTTCCAGAGAGAACTTCGGTTCAGGCAGTTCCAGGGAACATGCCCCCTGGGCCCTTCTGGATTTTGGCATAAAAGCCATAATCGCACCTTCTTTTGCCGATATTTTCTATAATAACTGTTTTAAAAACGGGATTTTGCCAATTCGCATTGACCGGATGATTGTTGACGGTCTCTTCAAGGAGATTGACCGGACACCCGGATACCAAGCTGAAATCAACCTTGAATCACAGTTGATTCTCCTTCCGGATGGAAGAACGATTCCTTTTGAAATCGACGCTTTCCTCAAGAAGTGCCTTCTCGAGGGGCTTGATGACATCAGCCTGACTTTTGAGAAAAAAGCGCTGATCACAAGCTACGAAGATCGACGACGCAAAGAAGCTCCCTGGCTTTTTCCAGACATGACTGCATGAATCGAACTGAAGGCGGAAGATCTCTTTTTTTGTTGTTTGGGCTGGCAACGGTTCTGGCATATTGGGTCATTGCTCCCTATCTGGAACCGCTTGTCTGGGGGGCGATTATGGCCTTCGCCCTCTCCCCCATACAACGATTCATCAAAAAATGGGTTCCACAACCATTTATGGCAGCATTACTGACAGTCTTCCTGTTTTGCCTTCTGGTTCTTTTGCCACTGACACTTCTGGCTGTTCCAATCGGGCAGGAAATCTTCCGAGAAACACTGTCCCTCAGGGATTTTCTTCAGGACCCATCTGCAACTCTTCCAAAATGGCTGATCAACCTTCCCTTCATTGGCCATAAAATTGCCCTTTTGGCAACCAGCTTGAAAACCAATACCCAGATGCTGACGGGTGTAACGGGGAAGCTTGAATCCCACCTCATGGAAATCGGGAACCAGTTTTTATCCCTGGCTTCCGGTTTGGGCCACTGGCTGATCAAATTGCTGATCATGCTTCTCGGGACATTTGCATTTTTGTTTCATGGACAAAATGTCTGGGAACAGATCACCCGCCTGTCCGATTCTGCTGCGGGCGAAAACCTGACAAGGCCGTTGGGGGTTATCCCACCGACCACTAAAGGAATCATTTATGGACTGTTTTTTACATCCCTTGCCCAAGCCCTTTTAGCTGCTCCAGCTTTGAAGATCGCAGGAGTTCCAAACATCCTGCTACTCTCGACAGCCATATTCATCACTTCCCTGTTCCCGATCGGGGCAGCCATCATCTGGCTTCCTGCCACCATCTACCTGCTTGCGACAGGGCATCCCATAACTGCAGTTGTCTTTGCATCATGGAACATTCTGGTCTCTGGTGGAATGGAGCATTTCGTCAAACCCATGTTTATCGGCAGAACATCCCATATCCCGTTTCTCATGATTCTTTTGGGAGTACTTGGGGGTCTTGAAACATTTGGATTAATTGGTCTTTTTATCGGGCCAATCATCTTGTCCGTTTTTCTGGAGGTGTGGCGCCATTTGCTCATAACGGAAAACCCACATTAGTCCCGACAAAAGGAACTTCCCCAAACTCATTCTTTGTTCAATGGTTATAGAAATTCTCCCTGCACAATGGAATTCTTTAGCACCTACAAAAAACTCCCTCAAAACAGTCATCACCCGAGATCACCCAATAATCAATTGACAAAACAAGCTGTTTACGGCAGAATATCCCTCGAGCCGCTAGCTCATTCGGTAGAGCATCGCCCTTTTAAGGCGAGTGTGCTGGGATCGAAACCCAGGCGGCTCACCACACAACCCTCAATTATAAGTCTCTCGTCCCCATTCCACTCAAAACAGATGGCAGAACCACAATAATCTGGATCCTCTCCCCTTTTCATAACATCCCAATCCCTCACAACAGAAAACAGATCCCGTTGTTCTCCCCTCTCAATTTGATCTGCACCTATTCGTTCTCCAGTATGGGCAACAAAAAACACATAGCCTAATCCCCCCATCCCTGTGTGTGATAACGAACAGAAAGACCCTGGAAAAGCCTGTAATCTCGATCCGAGCTTACCATTTGGCTCAAACCAGACCCATCACATCCCATAAAGGGGTTTCCAGTGATGACTGAAACATTAAAAGGCAAATCAAAAATGAAACAGCAAGAACACCACAAGGAAGCCAGCAGAAAACACGCGTCCTTGTTCGGAGACAAAAAGTAACAGACTCCCTACCGCAGGAGCATGGTCCAAACCATTGGACAATAGCATCAGGTTCAAACAAGTTTGACTTTTTTTCCACTGGCAACAGGAAATTCAATCCGATCCTGAGCGTCCAACAGAGAGAGAATATCTGACCGCATTTTCAATATGGGCGACAGATAGCATTCCCCCCTTATCAGACATCAAAAAAACAGTGTTTTTTCTATTGCCTCTTCGGGATTGACGCGACAATCGGTAGGGAGTCGATGGATAAAGTCCCTTCCAGACAACCTTGTCATTGGCGACCCATCCATTATAGGAAAAAGAAAAGATCTTCCGGGAAATCGGTCCATGCAATCGAACATATCCGGTCGATTTTGATAACCACGGTCCCAAGGGAGGCTTTTTCAATAGTTTTATGGTTGCCTTTCTTTGATCCGGTGCAAGATATACATAGAGGCAGCCCATCCTGTGACGAAATCCGATCACACCGGATGAAATCTCCGGATAAAGCTGGTCAGCATGGTCAAAGCGAACGGTCGTATCCTTTCCATAATCCTCGATGACCCAACCATTCCCTTCTCCAGCACCCTCCTTTTGAATATGTGCACTGATATATCCCTGTTCCACCTTTACAAAACCAGAGGCAAACATCGGAGCAATATTCTGGGTAGACACCCAGGACAACACTTGCTTCAAGGCATTCAGGGAAGACTCCCTCTCCCCTGCATAAAAGTGAAAATAGACGTCGATCGGATCCACTCTCCTTGGTCGATCGGTCCGCTCAAAGGTCTTGATAACATTCAGATAACCGAAATATGGACCTTTCCAGTCATTTGTCAAAATATAGTCATTCACATCACTATTGTAATATTGGGTATATCCATCAACTCTTCTAAAGTAAGGAAAAACAAAAGTATAGGATGGAGCATTATTATCAAATCGGGTATCCGATCCGTTGATATTCAAAACGGAAGTTGTTGCAAGCTGAGCAAGAGCTGCCCGCCCTGGTCTTGTGTCCCCACTCCATTGCAATAGCATGACTTTCTTGCCCGGAGGCAAAAGATTTTGATTGATCCAGTCGATTGACCCGTTTATCTCCATCCTGAAATTCAATTTGTAATGAGGAATCTCAATATGGACCGGTCCCTCATCTTTTTGCTTTTCTGTCGGCTCCCAATAGAAAGGATGTGAAAATGTATGGGAAGCGGCCTCTACATTGGGTAATGCAAAAATTTTTCGTGCCCAGAAAACTCGGTTCATTGATCCCTGGTAGTGCGGGTCAATCTGACTTGTGATAACAGATACGCTAAAGGGAAGATCAAACTTCTGGAACACTTTCTGATAAAGAACTTCAGCAGACATCCTCCGGCGTTCATAGAGGGAGAGGGTATCAAAAGCATCTCCATCAACCTGACTATAAAAGATACGCATCCCGTTAAGGGTCGTCAGGTCCATTCGGGGAGTCTTTCTGACAGCCAGCACTGTTTCAAGAAAACGAAAAGGATCTACGAACCATAGAGTATGGGTGTTATCAAGGATGGGCCACCGAATCATGAACGGATCAAAGACCATCCCACCCCAGCTTCCCGAAATAGCGTAAACACTTTGAAGGCCTTGGTTTCTGGGAAGAGTACTTTTTACGCTTAAAAATACCTGATTTTTGGATGATATGTTGACTAAAGGCCTAAACTCGGAGGGAAACTTCGGAAGAGGGTATTCGAATCCTTCCATTTTTGAATCTTTCGCAACATAATCGAGCCCGAAAGAGTTTGTATCCCAATCTCCAGCTATTTTAAGCCCCATCCGCGAAAGAGCCTTCTCCCTCGATTGCCTGACATCACTTCTGTTCACTTGATCCGGGGGATCTTCAGGAAAGGATTCCAGAAAGATCACTTTGATCTGTCTCTCCAAAAGAGCGTTTATGAAAGTCCATAAAGCCAGTGGATGAGGAACGGGATTATCATCAAACTGAAAGAAAACAGCCCTGGTCCGATCAAGCTCCTTGAGATGCGGGAACCCATCACGCATATTGCGGTATCGTGCTTTCAACCCAAGGTCATTCAAGGGAAAATCCCAATATTTCCGAAAATTGTTTTCATCCTTTGTTTCACGATATCGACCGTAATAGATCACAAGAACGGACCGCTCAAAAGACGTTTTTGGAGCAGGGTGTGATTCGGTCTTGTTCCCAGGCAATCCGTTTTCAAGAGAATCCCCCGATACGTTCGGCCTTAAGGCAGGACAGAACATCAATGTCAGAATCAATACCCAAAAAGGCAATTTTTTCATATCAGCAAAGCCCTATCAGGTTGTCAGGCAATAGGTTGGCGCGTTTCATTCACCCAACCTTCGGTGGAATAGCAGATAACGATGGAGCGAGTAAGGGTGAAGTCCCTTCCGATGACGATTCCTCGACAGGCAAATAATCCGGTGGCTGCATAAAAACCGTAAATTCAAAGTCATTGACTCCCTGATCGAGGAGAAGATATCCATATACGGCAGAAAAAAGACATGCGCTGAGATAGCCGAATCCTTCGAAGCGAGGGCTGAGAAAGATAGCCAAACTGGTCAGGGATCCATTTAAAAGAAAAAGAACCCAGGCCAGACGAGCCACTTTTTTTTGCTGATTGAAATAGAGAAGCAAGGTAAATTCCATCGTCAGAACCACCTGGCACAATCCGCCAAGAGCTCCCATCCGAAATACTGGAAGAGCCATGAGATCCGCATGAAAAAAACGAAGTATTCCCTGGGCGTTTAAAACAACCATAAAAGTGACCGCTCCCTGGATCTTCAGAATATATCCAAGCCCTCTCCTGATGAAGCGAACCATTTGTTCCTTGGCTTCCAGAATTTCAAAGAATGGACGCTTCCCTTCCAGAAGAACAAAAACCATTCGATATCGTTCATAAAATCCCGTTTCAAAATAAAAGACAAACATGGCCAACGTCGGAATAACCGTCAGAAGCGCAAAAAACATTCCGATATCATATATGCGGTTTATATGAATGAACCCGACTACTTTTTCCGAGCCCGGAGCATACCAGTAAAGAATTTTATCGATCCAGATCCCTAACGTCATCACAAATCCAAGCACAGCAAGATTCCATCTTTTTTTCAAGAAACGCAGGAAACTCCTGTTCCAGAAAATCGGTCCCGGAAACTCGACAAAGATCCTGACCGCCAATAGTGTCACGATCACCCCCTGGCCCATAAGATAGCCAAGAAGGGCGCCGGCAACCCCTCCATAACGTGCACCCAAAAGAGTCCCCAAAACGCTGGCCAGGGAGCCTGAAAAAAAAGCCATCCCCACCGCACCATAATCGTGAAGCGTGGAAACCAGTGATGTCGTTACCCAGAGAAGCATGAGAACAATCAGAAGATTGAAAAAGGAAAGTCTGACCAAAGGCGATAGGTCCAGACAAAAAATCAGAAGCCCAGACAAGGGAATTCCAAACAGAAGTGTTATTCCGGTGACGGTGATATAAATCGAACGGTTATCGGAAAATTTCATCTCAAAAAATCGGTCTGCGATGAAACGTGTCGATGGAAGCTGGATCAATGCAACCAAAATCAAGGTTGCCGCAAACGAAAAGGTCACAAGCGATCTGAAGAGAAGATAATCCTGGACGTGGGTAAAGTAGCCCATGCTTGAATAGCTGACAATCAAAAGTCCTGCTGTTGTCAGGATCCATGGTCCAGCAGCCACAATCGCCGACAGGATAAATCCTGACACAATGGAAGAAAGATCTTCCCGGTTAGAGAGTTTTCGAAGGGCGAATCCGATACCCGCCATCAGCCGATCCCCTCTTGATAAAGAGTCCGATAGGCTTCGAAAAGCAGATCTTCCCGGTAAAAACGTTCCATCCTCAAGCGGGCGGCGTAACCCATTCTCTTTCTAAGGCCATCATCTTTCAAAATCTTGAGCATCGCCAAAGCCGTTTCTTCAGGATTGCCGACCGACGTCACGATCCCGCCAGGACCAAGCGCGACATCTTCCCGAGTTCGACCATTGATCAATTCATTACAAGCTCCGACTCGGGTTGTTACAGAAGGCACTCCAAAAATGGCTCCTTCCATCACCACAAGAGGCTGTGCCTCTGAAAGAGATGTCAGGACCAGAAGATCCATCTTCGGAAGATAGTCCTCAACCCGGACCGATCCTGTGAACTGAATCGCATCCCCCATTTTGAGGATTTCAACGAGATCCTGGCATTCCTTCACATATTCCGGATCCTGGTTCATGGGCCCCATAATCAGAAACTGAACTTCGGGCAACTGGTCCCTGACAATCCGGCAAGCCTGAATAAACGTTTTAATATCCTTTATGGGCACCACACGACCAATCATAGCAACAGACAATTTTTTACTCTGGGCTTTTTGAACCTCTCGAATTTTTGTTTCTGAAAACACCCTGATCCCGTTGGGAATGACCTTCGTCTTCTCGGCAGGAGCTCCATCACGTATTTGTATGCGGCGATTTCCCTCAAAAAGGGTAATGATATGGTCAGAATAGTGATAGACAATGCGTCCAAGCTGTTCAAAAATACGCATCCAGAATCCCTTGACTGATGTGTTGATTGGACGAATTGTCATATCGTCGCGCGCGTTTCCGCTTCCAATCCACTGAGCCAGGGCAATTTCTATCTTTCTCTCCCGTGTATACAGACCATGTTCAGTCAATATCAGTGGTCTTTCGTAAGCCAGTTTGCCCATAACGCCCAAAATTCCGGCGTACCCCGAAGCAAGCGAATGATACAGGCGGGCTTTTGGAACCGGACTTGCCAAAAGGGAAAAAAGAGGGAGATGAGTTGTTCTCCACATCCAGAAAAAATCGATGAAGGACTCTTGAGAAAATTGTTCTTTATAAAATTTCTGGATCAAATTCCACGCCTCTCTCCCTGAAGACAGCGTCGTAAAAAGCTTTGAAGACAACCCCATTCGGTAAAAAATTCCAAAGAGTCTCTCAAACGCTTCTGGCGAACCGGAAAGAAGATCCCGATGAAAGCTTTCGATGACTCCAAGAAGTTCATGCTCCTCATTATCATCGAGTGGCTCCTGGGGTTCTTCATTCTCTGATGACCACTGCCCCAAAGAGAGGTTGCTCACGCCAATGACATTGTTCGGGCGAGGAAACAACCACGGTCCAGGTTCTTTTTCCGCGATCAAGCAATGGAGGTGAAAGGTAAACTCGGGAAGATTCGTTATAAGCTGATGGGTCCAGGAGGAAACTCCTCCCGTAACATAAGGATAAGTCCCCTCGAGAATCAAACAGATATCGGCAATTTGTGGAGTTTTCGAGTCGTTACTATCCATTGTGCACACCAGAATCTGGCGGATCGGACATCCAGAGATCGAGATAAGGCGGGATCGGAATCTTCTCAAAAAGGCTCAGAGAATCTCGAATATCTTGCTGGAGCTCAAAATACTCTCCATCCTGATATCGCCTCATCCATTTCAGGAACTTGATTTCCTTTCTCCCTCCCAATGTCACGATCCTATCCATAACCAATGTTTCAACCTCCTCATTCCCCTTCGAAATCGCCTGGGATCCAATCGAAACCAGCTCTTCCAAAGAAAAGAACTCATTGCCCCTGAGCGCGATCAGATAGGCGGAAAGCCCCGTCATGATCAGGACCTCCGAAAGTTTCTGTCCCACAAGGTTTGAGATGGCGTAATCAAAATAGGCCTTTCCGATCTCAGAATAGGATTTATGCTCCTCATCCATCTGTTCGAGAGTCCGGATTCGCTCCTGATAGCCTTTTTCAAGTCTGGTCAAAACGGTCGAGGCAAAAAGCCGTACCTCTTCATCAGGATCATTCCATGCCCCCTTCAGGGCTCGGATGGCTCTTGGCGAGCCTCCCTCCGAAGACAACCGATCAATGAGTGCCTGTTTCAGTGGAACGTCTCCCCATTTTAAAATATCCCCTGCCGACACAATCTTTCGATCCGCTTCAAGAATTTCCTCAAGCGATACGTAAGTGAGCCGGGTCATCTTGCCGGCGGGGTGGAAAATCGCATTCAAGGTGGGATCGTCTGCCAGATAATTTTGTTGTCGGGAGAGATAAAAAATCAGATAACCTGCACAGCCCAGGACTGGACCTACAATCGGCAAAACAAATGGGATCGGGAGATAAATCCAGCGAACCGGAGTATCGATTAAAAAAAATCCGGCAGACCAGAGAAGACAATCCGTAAAAACCCATTCAAACAATTTTTGTCCTGAAAGATGACCCGCCACCAGAAACAAGATAAAAAAAGCAAGGATGGCAGAGAAAAACATGAACAAATAGAGCAACAGTCGACGATATCCTGGTCGGTGAAAAAAATCTCCAGGAAAAAGGCCCTTCTTCCGGGAAATACCTCTATGCGCCAAAATATTCACTCCAACCGGTCAAGTGCAACAGTTGATTCAAATTTTCCGCTTCTAAAAAAGCGTCCGATGGATCAAGCAAACGAGCCTTAATGGAAAGACTCCCCCGTTTAAGCCTTGGAATATCCGTCCCGGACCATGTGCTCAAAACTTCACCCTCAATAAACCCCAGAGCATTCAGGTCGGGCTTGGGGAGAAGAAGCCACAGGGAGTTTCCATCAAGAGGGATTCCGATCAAGGTCCTTTCTGTCAGAAGGGGTTTTCCCTCGAGGTTTCTCATTCCTCTCAATGCCTTTCCAAAAAGAACAACATCCTCCCATGAGGGTGTTTCAAAGCAGACAGCTATCAGTCCGATTTTCTCGGCTTCTTTTTCGATCAGTTGTTTCTCCTTCTGGAGTTCCAACCAAAACCCTTGACCGCTGTAAAATCCGGTTGAGGGGTCCTGAAGGAAAACCGAATCCAGACGAATCATCAACGAATGGTAAAGCTTATTGTCGTTTTCACCCCGACCGTCTGAGGGGAAAAAAGAGTGCACTTGCAATACGGGTGTGACTTCTTGAAGTAACGGAAAAGAGGACAAGAGCTCATCCCAAAGAACGAGAAACTTTTTCTGAACAACTTCAGCTCCAGCAAGCGACGTGTGGGGAAGGCAAAGACAAACACCATCTCCGTCTCCGGTCAACCCAGAAAAATCCACATCCCTGAGAAGACGCTTTACAATCTCCCGAACAGACAAAAGGGCCGATCGGGAATCCGTTTTGGAACCCGCACTCGAACGAAAAGAAACCTCAAGCAAGGAAAATGATGCTTGATATCGGTAAGACTTGCTTAATTCTTCTGCAGCTCTCCTCGCAAAAAAAACAGGCCGGAGAAACCCAGTCGTTTCATCTATGGAAACACTTTCCCTCGTTTTTTTGTGAGATTCCAGGAACTCCAGCCGGGAACTCGCCCGATCAACAATCATCCTCATCATCTGAAAGAAATCGGGTGTTAACTTTTCAAAAGGAGCATGCCAGATGACCAACAAGAATTCGACCCGATATTCCTCTGATAAAACAGGGTAAATACAAAGAGGCCGATGTTTTTTTCCAGAAGCAAAGACTCCTTCTGGAAAAATCCCATTCTCCCGAATCGTCATGGCCTGCCGTGAGTCATAGACTTTAAAAAATGGGGGATAGGATCTGTCAACCCTATCCGGGCACTGAAAAGATCCTGCAGAACCTTCAAGGAAGAAGTAATCCCGATCCCGACGATACAAGGCAACGGAATCTGCCCCTACAAATGAAACACAAAGAGAAAGCAATGTTGAAGGAATGCTGTCGATCTCATCTTTTTCAAGAGAACGGAAGACATCAAAAAGCTCTGTCGCCAGGTTGGGATCAAGGAAGACTCTTTTTTCAAGCTCCTTCTTTGCCTTGATCAGAATCTCGACTTGAAGGGTCGCAGTCCGGGCCGCATCTTTTTCCTTGATAAATTGGGACTCCAGATCCGAGTATCTTCGGGATTCAGCGTCCCTGAGCTCCCCCACGATCATCCCTGAAAACAGAAATGCCGAAGGCCACAAAAAGGAAAAGTGACCTGGCATCAAGCTATCCCAATGATCCTGCCAGAGAAGTAACAGGTAGTAATCCAGACACCCCAAAAGTGCCGAAACAACTCCTGGCAAAAATCCGTATCTGGCAGCGATGAGCAGAACCAATGGGAGAAACGGATGGAATCGGGGGAGAATGAGTGAAGAGATCCCGTAAAACTCCAGAAAGAATCCTGTCAAAATCAGAATTCCTCCCAGAGCTTCGAGATAAGGAAGCCACCAGAGCTTTTTCTCCCGCGTCCAAAAGTTCATCGGGTCTATTTCCCTCGGGAAACCGAAGTAGAGAGAGTCCAGTCCGATACATAATGGGGGAAACCTTCTCTCCTAGAGATTTGCTCACATTTTTTTGTAAAAGCAGGATGATCGGGATCATCATAATCAAGGGCCAACACGACAAGTTCCGGATTGCGCTTTTTTGCCTGATAGATCAACTGAAGAAAAGACTGTCTTTCATCTTCCGGGACAGAAACATACGTTTTCGTTTCCTCATCGAAACGGGAGCAGAAATCTTCAAAGAGAACTCCCGAGATTTCAGGAGCAATGGAAGGCAGAATCTCAAACCCCCTATTCACAATGATCCGAATACCCGGATAGGAAGCATGGACAGTTTGAATAAAGCTTTTCATCGCCCGGCGAATCCCCTTGCCCTTTATAGGATGTTCCTTACGATACTCCAACGGGGAATCCAGCGTATCCAAAAAAATCCCGCCGAACCGATTCCGGAGATCGTCTTGGATCTGCCTTAAAAGGGCCTGCCTGAAAGAATCCCGCCGGATATCTGCAACTCGCGAATGCCAAAAGACGTTTTTGGATAAGGTCACTCGGGAAAGCTCACCGGGAATTGCTGACAACTCTTTCGACACATTTGTTCCCGGATCAATTTCCCCGAGCGACAGATACGCAAAATAGACAGTTTTCGCATATGGAGCCGGTCGATAAGAATCCTGCACAATGGCCCAGTCCACATGGGAAAAGGATTTTTGGGAAGGTCCATAGTAGACAATGAAGTGTTTTGGCCCAGATGAGGTGGGCAGATGAGAGGCGCCCGGAATCTCATTGTGGCAAGATGCTACCAGGAAAAAAACACCCAAAGCACAAAGAATTTTTAGAGTCTTTTTTTTACTGTCTGACAAAGCGTTCAACCTCGCGTCGGATCAGCTTGCCAGAGAGCGAAGTCAAAGTCTGACTGCAACCCCAAAAACAGGATCCGACCCCAGATGCCCGAACAGACCAGAGAATCTTTCCGCTGGCAAGGTCGGTCATCATCCATGTCAACCCGACAACGGGCTCACTTTCAAGTTCAGAGCGATAGCCATATTCAATAACTGAACCAGACAGGATCATATCGACCCCCATCGATCTGAGCCTGTCCCGCAAACCCGGAGGAATATTCATGGCAGATATCCCACCCGGAACTTCAAAGGGAATCGATTCGGAGGAAACGACCCTTAAGGAGTTTTGACGGATCAGAGATGATATCAGGATAGTCGTTACCGACTTTCCCGCATCAGGGGTTGTCGTCAGATTGGAAAAGGGAAGAATAAGAACGGACAATGGAGCATTGGAAACAGGAAGATGTCCGGAATGATTCTCCGATGTGGAAGAACACCCTGAAAACCCCAGAATCAACACAATAATAACAATCCAAGAAAATCTCCCGGAAACAAGAGATGATCCCTTTAAAACCAAAGATTGAATCCCCATACAACCTCCTGAGATGCACCATTGTAAAGAACGGACTGATTGAAATAGTCTCCGCTAGCAAAACCTTCAAGATGAGTCGAAAAACGGTAGGAAAGACCAGCTCCTCCCTCATAGGACGGAATATGGGAATAAATATCTTCATATCCCCCAACCTGGGCATTGAAGTTCAAGCGGTTGTGTATCTGGTGCTGGAAAACCAAAGCTGAAAAAAGAAATTGCTGTCTTTCAAGAATAGGCACCAGTGCGGCAACTGATTGGGATGGACTCATCATGCTCCAGTCTTCATATCCAGCCAAAAAATCAATCTGGGGAAGCGGATCCAGCACCCAATCCATCATTCCCATGGTATTGTGCAAGGTGCCAAAAGGAACGGTTGCATTCTCCAGCGTATAATCAAAAAGCCAGCTCTCTGCCACAAAAGAGAGTCTGGGAGATGCGTTCCATGTGATCTGGGCCATATATCCGCTCTGAAGACCATCTCTCACAATCGATTGTCCAAAATCTCCCCAGATCATATCGTCAAATCCCTGAACATCAACGGCAATGGAAGATTGTTGTCCGCTCACATGAATATAAAATCCCGGAGAACCGGTCAGACGTGTATCACCGGCCTCACCGGTTATTTGCCAACCCGGAGAAGGAGTCCATCGGATCCCGGCATAGGAGAAGTCATTCGTTCCCCATCCTGCCCCCGAACCCACACCAAGATACTCCGTTCGACCTGCAAAATAGTTGATATTTGAATAGAGGGGTGTCTCAATTTTCGTATCGAAGATATAGGATGCTCCTCCCGGATAAAAAATCGCAAAGTTTTGATTTTTCAGACTCCAGTCCTTCATATCATAGAGAGAGAGCAATCCGCCTGTGACTCGGGGAGCCTGCGTTTCCCCCTGGGAAAAGATGTGGGAATCGAACGATTCTTCATTATCAAGTGCTCCCTGAACTCGATAAGAATCAACAAGATCATTCCAGATAACCTTGTTGGGAGCTTTCCGGTACAATCGCCAGAGGAGTTTCTGTGCTGTATGAGTGTGTCCTTCTTTCATCAGAAGCTCTCCTTTATAGATCAGAAAATCCCTGTCGTCAGGGTGATTCGACAACCATTTATTCAGGTAGTGAAGCCCTTCTCCGGGAGTCCCAAGTTTTGTGACAAGTCTTGCTGCCCAATAAAGACCTTCCCTGTCGTCCGGAAATAACCGAAGATACAAAAGGACATCCTTATAGGCCACTTTTTCATGACCCAACGCACTCTGAATTTTGATACTGTAGAGAAGTTGTTCTTTTTTCTTTTTGGAAATTCTAGAGAGAGGGAGCATCGGATAAGAGATCTGTGATCGCAAAACATCGGAATTGGAAGGGTCTCCTCCTTTTCCCATTTCACCATTACCCTCTGAGAGGTGTTTTTGGAGCAATTTCCACGACAATCGGTCCATTTTTCTGGCCATCCGATTATCCCCCATCTCATGAAATGACTGTCCCATGTGATAAAAGATCCGATAGTCCAAAACTCCGGCTTTCGTTGCCAGCCGATAATATCGGATAGCCAAACGGAACTCCCCATGGCTATAAGCATGATTGGCGAGAAACAGAAGCGCTGTCCGATTATTCGGTTGAAGCTTTAAAAGATGTTGGTAATGAACCAAGAGTTGCCGATTATCCCCGGACCAGATCTTGTGTTTGATCAAAAGGGCAAAACCTTCCGGATCGGATGGAAGGAGCTCCACAAGCTTTTTATCATAAACAAGCGCACTGGAAAGCTGATCCGCCTCAACAAACCAGTCAGACGCCTGAAAAAGAAGAGCCCGGTTGGATGGATAGGCAGCAATCACCCGATTAATGGATTTTTGGGCCAGAGCGTAGTTTTTCTCCCAGATCAGGATATGAGAAAGCTCCATGCTCATGGACGCGGAAAGATCAGGATAACGGTCAAGAACGGCCACAAGATGTCCCAATCCTTCCTTATGGGGACTCTCTTCAAAAAGGCGAAACAGTTCAAACTGGTCATTTCTAAACTCCATTCGGCCATCTGAACTTGCCAGACGAAAGAAGATCCCCTTGAGTGTCTCCGTCTGACCGGCATCCCTGAAGTAGGCAACGGATCGGCGAATCATCTCCACGTCCCTGATCGCAAGTCCTCGGGCAAGAATGACACCACCCGCCATTGTTTCATCTCCCTGGTCAACGTTATTCTCTGCAAGGTCGGATCTTAAAACATCGAGCTGGGGATTGAGAGATAGAGCCTGTTTGAGCAAAGCTCCCTTAAGAGGGAGATTTTTATGATTTTCAGCATTTTGCCAAGCCAGTCTCAGGTCAGGAAGCGAAGGTCCAGGCGGTTGACCCAACCATGTGAGGAGGTCTTTTTGCGCCAGACCGTCCAAATGATACCTTAGATCCAGGTCCAGCATGCGAACATGAAAAAGTGCCTCAGGAAGGGGGAGTACCTTCTGCCGTTCCTCCATCAACATTCTCGTTCTCTGATACCAGCCCATCTTGTCGGCCAGCCAGACAGCATTATCCCAGTTATCCTTATTCTTTGGCTCCCTCATCAGTAAACGCTCAAAGATTGAAAGTGCATACCCCTCGTATTTTTTCTGATAAAAGTACCATGCGGCAGATTCCAGGACGCTATTGTCCGAAATATTGGAAGATGCTTGTCGGTAAAGAAGATACGCATCCACAGGGCGACCCAGGTGAAACAGGGAGCGAATAGCCGGCATCAGGGAGCGGTCAAGTCCGGCATTCAGACTTTTCATTCGATCCGTCATCCGGATAGCCTCGGCATATCGCCCCCTTCTATAGGCAAGGTTCATTCTGAGTTGTAGATAGTCGATCCTCTTTGGAAATTCCGTTGTCAGCTTTCGAAGCGTTCTAGCTGTGTCATCAATATTTCCAGTCTGTGAGTCATATATCAGGATCGTTTTCCAATAATCCATATCACGGGAATGACTGTCGGCAAGACGGTGCAGGATTTCGAGGGCGGCATCGGGAAGATCCATCAGATCATATGATTTGGCAAGATTAACCATATCCTTAAGAGGTAATTTTTCATTCTGCAAAAGAATGTGGAGCTGCACCGCAGCTTTGCCCGGCTGATACTGGTCAAGATATAGTCTGGCAAGTTCCAGCCTGTCCTGATACTCCTCCGGATTTTCCGAGACAAGCTTTTCAAGATAACTGGTCGCCTTTTCCGGATAGCCCTGCAATGCGGCCACTCTTGCGGCATCCCTGAGACCCCAGACCGGGACCTTTTTTTCAATCAGAACAGGAGCCAGCAACTGTGAGGCATAATCATAGTTTCCTGAACTGATCGCAAGGTCCACATATTCAGCCCTTGTCGGAATCAGAAAAAGAGAAACCACATAAAAAACAAAAGAGATCAACAAGATCCATACGAATCGAATATTCAGAGTATCAACCTTAATTGAATACAGATTGTTATCGATCAAGAAACAAAGTTTGGGGGATTAAAAATCATTACCATCATACACCATTAATAATAAATAAATAAAATACAAAATTCAGGAAAAGAGCAAAAACATGAATCAAGCGTCCTGTGTTTTCGAGTCACTTTCTTCTTGAAGCGTGAAACACCAGGTTTGTGCGGAATCGCACATAAGCCACCACAGAAGATCCCCAAAAACAAAAAAAGTTAAATATCAAAAATATTTAAATACTGGCACAAAAAATGCTTAATGGTTATCTATCCATTCAAAACACTTGATCCTTTTGACAAAAAGCCAGCGTCCATAAAAAACAAGACTTCAAATATATGATGGAGGATTTTATGACCTTAAACGGAGACATCTTTACTTCAGCACTGATGCTCATTGCCCCATGGCCGCTTCTGATTGTTGGAGCTGCTCTTGGTATCAGGGCAAACAACCATATTGCCCTGATCAAAAAATCATCTCTGGCCGCATCCACATTTGCCTTGATTACATCGATTCTCGCCGCTTTTTCGTACATCATGACACAAGCCGTTCCCCAAAATTATTTCTCCATAGATCTTCCAGCAGGCCTGGGTGCTTTTTCTATTGATACATCCGTTACACCACTTACCATTATTATGCTGGTCCTGGTCGCTTTTGTCGGGACAATTGTTTCCCGTTACTCTCTGCGATATATGGATGGCGACAGAAACGAGGGACTTTTCCATCGTTGGCTCTGCCTCACGCTCGGTTCATTCTTTACCTTGATCGCAGTCGGCAATATCTGGGCATTCTTTGCCTCTTGGGTTGCAACAAGCCTATTCCTTCATAAACTTCTGATTTTTTACAAGGAGAGACCGATTGCCTTGATGGCGGCAGGAAAAAAATATCTGTTCAGCCGAATCTCCGATGCAACCCTTCTGCTTGCGATCATATTGATCGCGAAAACCCTTCACACAACAGAGTTTTCGGGTCTTAACGAGGCACTTACCGGTTTGCACTCTCCTTTACCCGAATCGTTAATCGTTGCGGGATATTTGATCGTCGCAAGCGCCATCCTCAAAAGCGCCCAATTCCCATTTCACGGATGGTTGATTCAGGTCATGGAAGCACCAACACCTGTTTCCGCACTTCTTCATGCTGGAATCATTTACACCGGTGCATTTCTTGTACTGAGAATGAGTCCACTCTTATCGATTGCTGGAAGTAGCAGAGACGTCCTGATTGTTTTTGGAACCATCACCATCCTGACCACTTCGCTGATGATGCTCACAGAAACGAATATCAAGGAGTCCCTAGCCTACTCCACTTCCGCCCAAATGGGCTTCATGTTGATGGAGTGCGGAATGGGTCTCTACAGTCTTGCGGTCATCCATATCCTTGGACACTCTGTCTACAAGGCTCATGCTTTCTTGTCATCCGGCAGTGTTGTTGACCATTTTCGGACTCCATCATTTAAGGCAAAAGAAACACAATCCTCTTCCCGGAAGACCTTCCCCGGTCTTTTATTCGGAACTGGGATGACCCTAATGGTTGCCTGGCTATTTGGCATGAATTTTCGCGAACAGCCGGCACTTTTGATCCTTGGAACGATTCTCTCCGTTGCTGTGGCTCAACTGATGCTTCCGGCCCTGACTGCAAGACATCCCCGAAAAGGAACATTAATCGTCTGGATCTCTGGAATCAGTGCACTTGTCCTGTCCGGTTATTTTGGGCTTCATCAAATTTTTGAACATCTTCTGGGAAAAACACTTCTTGAGCCCAGATTCCCGGAAAACCTTTCGGAGATTCTGTTAAGTCTCTTCATAGCAGCAATATTCCTTTTGATATTTACTCTTCAGGCCAATCTTCACTCGTTGGAAAAGAGCCCCTTCTGGAATGCCATGTATGTGCACATCTATAACGGGCTCTATGTAGATACCATCATCAGCAGACTGATTCGCCGCCTGAATTTTGGAACCTCGGCAAAGGCGGCAGGATCTCCTGTTCTGAATCATAGGGAGGAGCTTCTATGAAAACGGCCAGTGAATATCTTGACCTCAGTGAGAAAATAGAAGCTGCCTGTCAAAAAATTGCTCCACTATGGCCACTCAAAAATTTTGTGGCAGTCAACCCCTATTTTGGACTCAGGGACCAGCCGTTCGAAAAAGCCGGAAAAACCTTGTTAAAGCTCACAGGGACAGGGCTCTTTATGGACAGGGAGTATTACCTGGAGCAGATGAAAAAAGGTCAGATCAGCAATCAGGATCTTGAGATGGCGTTATCGGAACGAGGAATCCACAGTGGCGCGGAAACATTCAAACTGCAGATGGAAAAGGGTTCCACAAAGAATATCAAGCCGGCTTCCCTTTTCAGTGATATCCTTTCAGAACACGATCATCAAGACTGGTCCGGATTCATCACCGAGAGAATCAGCCACTATTGCGCATCATATTTTGATGAGGGACAAGCTCTCTGGAAAAATCCTTTCAGGAACCAATCCTTATATAACGGTTGGGTTGCATTCTCAAAAATTGATAAGAGCCCATGGGCAATGGGTCTTTCTGAAACCAGGAAATGGGTGGAAAAACTCCCGGACAACCCGGACGACTGTATTTCATGGGCGATACAGGAGCTTGAACTCCCTTTTGAAGCGATTGACCTCTATCTTCACAAAGCCATCCTCAGCATTTCAGGGTGGGCCGCTTGGGCAAGATACCTTGATTGGCAGGCACAGCTCAAACAGGAACAAAATCATTCGGCGAAAGATCTGCTTGCAGTGAGGGTGTCCTGGGATGCTCTGCTTTTCATCATGAAAAAGTCTCCGGAGATTTCCTTAAAATGGAAGCATGCCGCAGATCATTTTCTGACCCAATCACCGCTTCCTGAGCAACCGATAGAATCAGTTCTTCACAGAGCCCTTGAATTCGGTTATCAAAAGCGTTTGATAAATGCCATCAGAACAAGCCTAAACTCTGATGTCAAGGAAATACGACCTGATCTGCAAGCCATTTTTTGTATCGATGTACGCTCGGAAATCTTCCGGAGAGCACTGGAGCAAGTTGCGCCATCCGCAGAAACTTTGGGGTTTGCGGGATTTTTTGGCATGCTGGTGGAATATCTTCCATTTGGTGCCACGAAGTCCAAAAACCATCTTCCCATTTTATTTGCTCCGACATACCGTATCAGGGAGATTCCAGAAGGAGCATCTAAAACAGAGCTAGAAGAACTCTTCAACAAGCGGCATCTGCGGGTAGGAGCATCCGATATATGGAAAACATTCAAAACATCAGCGGCTTCCTGTTTCTCCTTTGTTGAATCTGTGGGAATGCTGTCTGCGGCGAAGCTCATCGGAAACACAATGGGCTGGAGCCGACCAGTCGCTCACCCTAACCTGAAAGGGTTAAAGACCAAAGAACTCCAGAGGATGTCTCCCGCCTTGGGAAAAGGTCCTGAACTCTCCGCAACAGGAAAAGAGCTTGAATCAGGAATCCCGGAACATGAAAGAGCAAATGTTGCAGAGTTTATTCTCAAAAACATGGGCCTTGTCCGGAATTTTTCACCCATCGTACTTTTGGTTGGCCACGGAAGCAGCACACTGAATAACCCTCAGGCAACCGGTCTCGATTGCGGAGCGTGTGCCGGACAAACGGGCGAAGTCAGCGCAAGGGTTGCCGCAGCATTATTAAACGATCCAGACACCCGAAAACAGCTTGCATCTGATAAAGGGATTGTTATTCCGGATGACACGTTCTTCATACCGGCACTCCATGATACAACCACCGATAATGTCACGCTCTTTGACATACAGTCACTTCCGACATCTTTGGGAGAAAGTCTTGCTCGCCTTGAAACATGGCTTTTTCAGGCAGGGCAAATCAGCAGGATCGAAAGGGCGGGTCTCCTTGGAATCAAAGAGCTTTCTCCTGAAAAAATTACAGATAACCTCAGGAGAAGGGCCAATGACTGGTCTGAAGTGCGGCCAGAATGGGGATTAGCTGGAAACGCGGCTTTTATCGCAGCACCCAGAAGCAGAACGGTCGGGATCAATCTTTCCGGAAGAGCCTTCCTGCATAATTATACTTGGCAAAACGATCCTGAATTCAAAACGCTTGAACTGATCATGAGTGCACCAATGGTCGTGGCAAACTGGATTAACATGCAGTACTTCGGATCAATGGTGGATAATCGGTTATATGGAAGTGGAAACAAGGTTTTGCATAATGTTGTCGGCGGTTCCATCGGTGTGCTTGAAGGCAACGCAGGAGATCTTAGAACAGGACTTGCCATGCAGTCGCTTCATAACGGAAGAGAATGGATTCATGAACCCATTCGTCTTCATGTTGTCATTGAAGCACCACAATCTCCCATTGAAGAAGTCATCAAAAAACACACCCTTGTCAGGGAACTGATTGAAAACGAATGGCTTTACTTCTTCAACATGGATAGTGATGGAAGGCTCCATCAAAGGAGCTCCAATGGAACATGGCTGGAGATCACTTGAATCATGCAAGATTCCAATCTCCATAAAAACAGCGGTTTGCCTTAGGATGGGCCGGAGGAGAAGACCTCCTCCGGCCCTTGAGGTTGCTTTATGAACCTAAATAAGGTTTTAGCCGGACCATTGCAATTGGCTTAATAGTGGTAGAGGACGCTCAAATGAGCAAAAACCGAAAAATCCAATCTGGTCCCAATAATATGTACCCTCTTCCGTTGGATCAGCTCCCGTCGAAAATTGGTGAGAGATCCTTGCCCATTGGAATATGCATATTCAATGCCCATAAGAAAGCTCTTTTCAAAACTCCACTTTTCGAAACCATGTCCAATGGCTTGAGAGTCGAAAAAAAAGGATTTCCTCTTCTTTCTGATGAAATATTATCTTTTACCTTCTCCGAAAAATATGAAAAGGAATCCATCACACAATACCAGACCAAAGACCGGGATGGACTCCCCCATATCATCCTCTGCAGAGTCTTTGCGGTTGAAAAGGGATCTATGGATCCAGCTGTTTTTCTTGCCCATATTCAAGACATGACCGATATCGAAACACAATCAAGGGAAAGCCTCATAATCAGTCGATATCAGGCAGTCCTCGGTAAAATTGCCCATCTGGCTGTCAGTGGGGCCTCACTCAAGGATGTCGCGGATTTCACCTCCAGAGAAACGGCCACAGCTTTAAATGTTGAGTTTTGCAAGATTCTCATTCCTGGGGATTCTGATCCACTCCTGCATCTTCTTGCCGGGGTAGGATGGCAGGAAGGACTCGTTGGGAGTTATGTCCAGGAAGGGGGCATTTATTCACAGGCTGGTTTTGCCATCCGGGAAAAGAAGGCGGTCATTGTTCGGGACATGGGTGTCGAGCACCGATTCTCACCATCGACTCTCCTCTCAAGTCATCATGTTCGCTCAGGTGTCAGCGTACCCATGATGTTTCAGGGACAAGTTCTCGGCGCAATGAGCATCCATACTGTTTCCGCTCGTAGTTTTGATGCCAGGGAAATCGATTTCCTTGAAACAGTGGCCAACACCTTCGCAACAATTCTTGATCGATGGAAAAGAGAAGAAACCCAATTATCCCTCTATAAAAGACTTTTCGCTCAAGTTCAAGATGGGGTGATTCTCACTGACAAAAACGGCATTATTCTTGAATGGAATCCGGCAATGGAAAGAATGTCCGGATGGTCCAGGGAAGAGACCATCGGAAAAACCCCCGCATTACTTTCATCGGGACGACAAAGTCCAGATTTCTATAACTTGTTATGGCAAACATTACTTTCCGGAAAATCCTTTGTCGGGAGGTTTATCAACCGGCAAAAAAACCAATCCGAATTTCTTGTTTGGGAAAATATCAGCCCCGTTATGGATCCTGACAATACCATTCGATATTTTCTTTCCATTCTCACCGACCTTTCCGAGAGAGAAAAGTTACTCGAGGCACTCAGACAGACAGAACAGATCAAGCTGGTGGGTCAACTTTCAGGAGGACTGCTTCACGAAATCAGGAATCCTCTCATTGGAATGGGGAGTCTCGCAGATCATATTGGAGCGTCAAATAAACTTCCAGAGGAGTTGAGAAGACAGGTTCAGCTGATCGCCGGGGAAGCCAGAAGGATTGATGAATTACTGGAGTCCCATCTTTCCGTCATGAGACCCAAATCCTTTGACTTTCAACTTCTCGATCTGGTGGATCTGGTCGAAGATGCACATTCTCTCCTTGCCCAGGCATTCCGTAAGTCTAAAATTCATTTTTCACTTTCTCTTGAAGACCCCATTGAACCAATAGAGGGAGCACGTGGTCCTCTTCAACAGGTCTTTTTGAACCTCATGATGAATGCTATTGACGCTATGCCAGAGGGAGGGAGCATTACCATCGGCATGAAACCCTGCCTCCATCACGATAAAAAAGGCATTAATATAATGATTACAGACTCCGGAAAAGGAATTCCAGACCATATCCTGAAAAGACTTCATGAGCCATTTTTCACGTATGGAAAAGCCAAAGGAGTGGGGCTTGGACTTTCCATTACAAGAGATATTGTCGACAGACATCAAGGGAAAATCTCTATAGAAAGCCCTTCTGGGCAGGGCGTCAGGGCAACAGTGTGGTTGCCGGTAAAACAGGAGGATAAATGATTGCCAATATCTTATTTATAGAAGATGAGCCCTCTATTCGGGAAGCTTTTTCGATAAAACTCTCGGAAAAAGGTTACCTCGTCCAGACAGCGCGTAATGGAGAGGAAGGGATTGGAATGCTCAAGAAATTCAATCCCGATATTCTGATCCTCGATATGGTCATGGCCGGAATGTCCGGGCTCGACGTTTTAAAGGAAGTCAGAAGCCAGGATTCGGAAATTCCTGTTGTCGTACTCACTGCGAGGGGTACTGTTAAGGATGCGGTAGAGGCCATGCGACTTGGAGCCTTTGATTTTGTCACAAAGAGTATCGACATGGATGAACTCTTGCTATCACTGGCCAATGCAACACGATTTCTCTCTCTTTCAAGAGAGGCACGGTATTGGACCGGAAAAGAATCTGAGCGTTACGCACTTGAACATATGGTTGCCGAAAGTGAAACAAGCCTGCACCTCAAAAAACAGGTCCGGGATCTTGCAAGTAATGATCAAGTGACTGTTCTCCTTCAAGGAGAAACAGGTAGCGGAAAAGAATACGTTTCAAAAGTCCTACACTACAACGGACCACTTGGAAACCGGCCTTTCATAGAAGTGGACTGCCCCGCGATTCCTTCAGAGCTATTCGAAAGCGAACTGTTTGGTTATGAGAAAGGGTCTTTTACCGGAGCTTCCGGAAAAAAAGTTGGGTTGATCGAACTTGCCGATGGGGGAACCGTTCTTCTTGATGAGATCGGAGACTTACCACTCCCCCTTCAGGCAAAATTATTAAGGGTTATTGAGGAGAGAACCATCCGACGAGTGGGTGGAGGCGCACAGTTTCCTGTGAATGTCCGTTTTATGGCTGCAACACATAGAGATCTGAGACAAGCGGTTAAAAATGGGACTTTCAGGGAAGATCTCTTCTATCGCTTGAATGTCGTTGTCCTTCCCATCCCTCCGCTTCGAGAAAGGCGTAAAGACATCATCCCGATTTCAGAGAAGTTCTTATATAAATCAGCGCAAATTTTTCGAAAAAAGATCCATAGAATTTCACCATCAGCAAAGCAGCTTCTAATCAGCTACGACTTTCCAGGAAATATCAGGGAACTATCCAATCTGATAGAGCGCGCTGTGCTTTATTGTTCTGGAACCCAATTGGAATGTGAGCATTTTCCTGCAGAATTACAATGCAAAAAAATCATATCAGGAGAGGATAAATCTTCGGAAAAACATTCAGATCAACAGGAACTGGCTATTCCATTCCGGATTGGAGCGGATTCTCTTGAAAGCCACGAACGAGAACTGATCGCAAAAGTACTCGCACATTCGAATGGAAAAAAGACAATGGCCGCCAAATTTCTGGGAATTAGCAGATGGGCACTGGATCGAAGAATCAAAGAGGGAGGATAAAAAAAGGGGATCGAGAGATAAATCCCCCGATCCCCTTTAAAGTAGCTAGAAATCAGTAGGCTTTGCTGAAACCAGCTTCATCTCCGTAATTCCAAAGCTTTTGAGCTGCAGACCATTTCCATTTTTTGGTCAGGTTCGCAAGCAGAACATCCACATCTGCATCCGTAACGGGACCCTTTGCCATAAATCGGCATCGATACCAGTTGACCATCATCAAATCCGGGCTGACATACCCTGGCCAAACCTTGGTTCCCCTGTTTGAGATGAACTCAATCTTGAAGGCCCCATAATCATCAAAATTTGGAATACCATCTTCTGTGATGATATAGACATCCACGCCGACTAGAGTGACGGGTTTTGCAGGCCGTTTTGCCCGTCTGCTGGTTGCTTCTGTAAGCATCGTAATTCTCCTTATTCTCGATAGAGATTAAACGGTTTCCATTGCCTTGATAATGGCGTCAGCATATTCGTCAGTAGAAGCCGTCCCGCCCGCATCATAAGTCAGATGTTTTGCTTCGGCCAAAACCTTGTCCACACCCTTTTCAATTCGGGTTGCGGCTTCATGCTCGTTCAACCACTTCAACATCATTACACCAGACAGAAGAACGGCGGAAGGATTCACCTTTTTCATGCCGGCATATTTTGGAGCTGAACCATGAACAGCTTCAAAGATAGAGCAGTTATCACCAATGTTGGCACCAGGAGCAAAGCCAAGACCGCCGACTAATCCTGCACAAAGATCAGAGAGAATATCTCCATAGAGGTTAGGAAGTACCAAACAGTCGAATTGGCCAGGATTACGCACGAGCTGCATTGAGCAGTTATCGACAATAATGTCCTCCGCAACGATGTCCGGATAATTCTTTGCAACTTCACGAAAAGCCTCCAAGAAAAGACCGTCGGTCATTTTCATGATATTGGCCTTGTGAACGCACTGCATCTTTTTCCTGTTATTGGCTCTGGCCCATTTAAAAGCAAACTCGGCAATACGAATCGACCCTGGCCAGGTGATGACTTTAAGACACTGGGCCACTTCGTCAGAAACCATATGTTCGATTGCCGCGTAGGAATCCTCTGTATTCTCTCTGAAACTGAGAATATCGATTTTATCCCATGGGCGCTTTAAAACAGGGATCAATTTGGCAGGGCGTACGTTTGCATAGAGATCGAACATCTTCCGAAGAGTCACATTTGCGCTCTTGTGTCCTGTTCCAACGGGAGTGGTCGTTGGTCCCTTGATAGCGATCTTGTTTTTTGCGATCGATTTAATGGTTTTCTCTGGTAAAAGCGTGCCATGCTCCTTAAGGCAATCGAGACCGATCTCTTCATATTCCCAAGTGATATCAACACCACTGTGGTCAATGACCCTTCTCACGGCTTCACAGATTTCCGGTCCAGTACCTTCTCCGGGCAACATTGTAATGACATGCTTTTTCATTAATGAAATCCTCCAAAATACACGATGTCCAATCTTCTCTCATCCCCATTGAAGAGAGATCTGCAAGAACCCTTAAGCAATATTCATACCATCAATTTTTTTCTTTTACTGGTGAACTATTACGCCACAATCAACATGAGTGCCATAAAAAATAGTGCGTTTTCACACTTATTTTTCGCACACAAATGAGTAATGCCACAGTCTGAATCGAAGCAGGAATAAAGAGTTATTCCATTTCAAACTGTCTTCTCTTTAATAACCCATCATTCAGACAGTATTATGAAGAGTGAGCGAAGGGGAATCTCCTTTATTTCTCAGATCCTCTTATTTTCCCTTTATCTTTCTCCATAAAGCCTTATCTCCCCTCATCAGAAGATCCTAGATTGACAAGTGATAACACTCTGACTATTATGATTCATGTTGCATGCATCATTTAACCGAGTTGCCCAGTAAAAAAAGTCTAATCGTAAATGTATTTGTAAAAGGAGAAAAAATGGCTATCAACACCGATCTTATCAAGGCAAGTGCCCAATTAATCGCGCCTCTTGGCAGCAAAGTCACTGAGTATTTCTACAATACGATGTTCACAGATCATCCTGAAGTCAGGAAGATGTTCCCAGCAGAAATGGGCGTTCAAGCGCAGCGGCTTTTTGATTCCATCGTCTATATCACCTCCAATATCGATAAGCCTGATGCTCTTGTACCTTATCTCCAGAGACTCGGGTCAGGACATATCAAGTTCGATACAAGACCGGAGCATTATCCAATTGTTGGGAATAGCCTGATGAAAACACTAGCTCATTTCGCTGGCCCCGCTTGGACAAAGGAAATGGCCGAGGCATGGAGTGAGGCCTATAACCTCGCAGCATCTGTCATGATAGAAGCAGCGTCCAAGTCAATGGACCCAGCAAGATATCAACCCATTTCAGCCAAATAAATTTCCGCATACAAAACAAAAGGCCTTGGATAGTCTATATCCAGGGTCTTTTCTTGGGTCATTTTGTGGGATCAAAGAGGTATACTGGTTATCGAAGGGCAATCTTTAGCAGAGGAAAATCCGGTTACTCAAAACAGGAAATACATGGCAAACAAAAACATCCCACAAATCTAATTAGTCAAATACACCCACCGACTTCACAGGGATCAATGTCCCTGCCCCATCAATTTCATCAATCCTAGACTTTCGTAGACTTATCAGACTCTACCTTTGCGGATTCAGGCTCATCCTTATAAGCTCTTCTAAAATTGGATATCGCCTTTCCCATTCCCGCACCAATTTCAGGAAGTTTCCTCCCTCCAAAAACCAAGAGAACAATTCCCAAAATCACTATCAGATGGAGTGGTTCAAAAAGCCCTGTCAACATATAAACCTCCGCTCGAAGTTTGAATCTAACCGCCTCACTTCAGTATAGCACATTCTTTTTTTGGAATGTACGAAGATCTCCAGGGATGAAAATAAAAAAGGGAGCCGCATTCGCAGCCCCCCTTCTTCAAACAAGTTGCATACAGAAACTATGATCTCGCAGGCTGAGCCACCGGTGAAACAGGTACAGTCGCTGGAGACATAGCAGTTCTGTAAGCATTATAAACAAAGATCCACTGACCAGTGATGATCAGGAATCCACCCCAGGAACGGGCAACCATGTAAGGATGTGTTGCAACCACAGAGTCGATGTAAGGAACTTCATAGACTTTTGCTGCGGCCTGAATCAAACCTGCTGCAGTCAAGCTCGTCCAGAAGATGATGAACCCGATTGCCGTAAGCCAGTAATGCCAAAGCTCAAGGGTTGGGTTGAATTTCTTCCGGAGAAGACGCTCGACACCGTAATAAGTACCACCAATTTCAATAAAGGTAGAGAAACCGAGGATCCCAAGGTGGGCATGAGCAACAACCCAATGAGTTCCGTGGATATACCAGTTGATGGCACGAGTCTGCTGAAAACCACCCTGGAAGTTCAGGGGAATCGCAAAGAGAGTGCCCGTTGTCACCCAACGAAGGGCAGGAACTTCAACAAACAGTCTCCATTTCCCGTACATGGTCAAGAGGGCATTCGCAAGGAAAGCCATTGACGGCACAAGAATCAGCACACCGCTCACAGAGGAGAAAGATTTCAGCCACTCTGGAATCGGGGCGCCCATGAGATGATGCGCTCCTGGTGTGGAGTAGAATGCAAAGTTGGACCAGAAGTTCAGGTGGGCCAACTTATGGCTGTACAAGGGATTCCCTGTCAATTTGGGGATCATGTAGTAAGCCACAGCCATGGACATTGGAGTAATCCAAAGCCCAAACAGGTTGTGTCCAGACCACCAGGTGAGAAGAGCTTCATTCAAACCCGTGACATGAAACACTTCAACTGACTGGGACAAAGCAAACGTTGTAGGCAAATACAAGAAACAGCCCATGAAAATCCAGAGAGTCGGGTAGATTCCTTTCACTCGACGGTTCAGAACTGTCATGTAGAGATTGGCTGCCAGAGGAATGAGAATGAAGGAAAGGACATAAACATCGATCGGCCAGATGAAGTCCGAATACTCACGTCCTGACTCAAAACCCAGGTCGAGAGATACATCGGCAACAAAGCCTCCGAGGTTCCACATCCATGCATTGAATACCCCGAGTTTTTCACTCCATAGCTTGTTGCCACAGAGAAGTGGGGTCATGTAAAGAACCGCCGCGCCGAAAGCCATGGAGATCCACATGAAGGCGACCGTCATCACATGGGCGGGACGGATGTGACCGAAGTTCAGGTAAGGCGTTCCGCTCAAAATATCCGGATACGCAAGTTTTAGGGACGTAACAAACCCGAGGGTCGTCCCGATCGCCAACCAGAGGATTGACGAAAAAAACATGGTTCTTGACGCAGTCCCTTCCGGAACCGATTTCTTTAGCATGGAAACTCCCCTTT
>JAKBPM010000011.1 GCA_021829515.1 Nitrospirota bacterium
TTAAGAGAAACACCCGTCATCTCCCGCCAAAAATCCTCTCCTGCTTTATAAGTCAGGGTATTTATTGGGAATGGACGATGAACGCCATCACATAAGCAAAGCAAATGCCAGATTTTTAATCTTTATAAAATAATGTTTTTATTTTTTTGGGCGATTTTTTTCTCTTCCCTTTGAAACGCATGTTTCATAGATGTATTTCAAATATTTTTATTGAGGCAAGGTGCAGGAAACGAAAAAACCTGAAAACGGAGAAGGGCCGTATCGAAGATCAAAGAAAAAACCGGATCAATAAAAGACAGGGGCCGATGAACTGGCCCCCGGAAGAAGGGATATATTGGCGGGTACGATCAGTTCAGGGAAGAGGCAATGGGGGAGGGGCTCTCCATCCCGGCACGCATCCGGGCGGAGGCTCGGTGGAGAGGCACGGAAAGCTGAGGGTGACGTTCCGCTGAGTGCTCGAGATGCTCAGCAAGAACGCCTACCGGGAATTTCCGGTGGTATCCCGGAGCTTCCCGGGACATGAGAATCGCCCGTCTTCTATAGTCTTTAAGCGTATTGTGAAGAGGCATCCGGTAAGACAGAGAAACCTCAAGGATCAGATCGATCGCCCGTTCTCCATGGGCATCGAGATAGGCATCGAGAATCTTTGAGAAAAACGCAAAATGACGGGATTCATCTTTTGCCAGCTGCCGAAGGAGATGGGCCAGCACCGGTTCAGAGACCGCTTTTGAAAGGCACTGGTAATAAAGCTGTGTCGCCTTTTCCTGGAGAAACGTATAGGTAAAGACCTGTACCGGTTCGGAAAATCCGATCGAGAAAGGTTTTATCGACTCTTCGATCATGTCGTTCAAGAGCTTGTCGGTGCTTGGAGCGATGTCTGCCGCCAACTGGTAAAGGGCAAGGGCTTCGGCATGACGGTCCTCTTCAAGCCCCCATCGGATAATAAAATGAAAAAGCTCCCGGTTGTGGATCGAATGTTTCAGTTCCCGGCCGCCGTCGATGGGAAAGCGGGAGAGATAGTCCGAAATATAGGTGGGTGTGTGGTTTTCGATATGGGTGACGAAGATGACCGCCTCTTTCTGTCCCTGGGTCAAAAGGGACGAGTCGATCTCCTGTTTCTCCAGGAGTCCGAAGCGATTCCAGTCGGAATCGTCCGCCAGGCGGTTATAGTCGCTGATCAAAGGTCGCAGTGTGTGGACATCAAGGGTCAGATTCACAGGTTACTCCAATGGAAGAAGGTTTCGGGGCCCGCATGGTCAAACAGATTGGTACAAAATGGCCAACCGCCCATGAGATTCCCCTTAAAAAGGCACAAAAAACGAACCACAAAAGATATAGCAATTTTCATGCTATCTAATAAAATTTATATTTTTAAATGAGTTATGGATTTATGATTGGAGTGAGGAATGAAACATCTTTCAGGTTTTCGAAACGGATGTTTCATCTGTCATGGTGATTATCTTTTGTGATGGGTGTTTTGGAGATAGATCGATTGGAATGTTCTTTTCAGCAGGTCTGAGTGTGTACTGAATTAACTCATTATCAATTTTATATAAAATGAAATTATTCTTGAAAAATGAATGAAAAAAGTGTATTTTCCCCGGGCTCTTCTTTATAGGGGAGAGTGGAACAACAAGAAGCTTTTCAACAAAAAATAGAAACGGATGGTTCTTTTGCCAAAAGTCACACTGATTTTTGATCGTTCTCTTGAGCGACTGCTTCCTCCCAATCGGCCTTTTTCAGAGTCGTGGGTGTTTGTCAAAAACTGGAATGAAATCATGCCATATCTCGAAGTTCTGAAACCGGCCAGAATGATCCTGAACTCACGATTTCCCGATCCTCCCGATGTGATATGGCGGGACCTGATGATTCCACCCGTCATTCTGGTCGGGGAGGAATCCAAAAAACTGTCCATCCGGAAGTGGCTTGCTTTTCTGCCTGTACTGGATCAGGTGGTATCGAAAGAAGAATTTGTCTCCCGATACGAATTCATACTGGATTCACCTCCTTTTTCCGGAAGCTCTTCTCCGGAGTCCTGGCTGCCCCTTCCCGGAGGATTCCAGGATTTTCTGGGGTATTACCAGCATTTCAAGAGAGCGCGCTACATGCTTACGGACCACCAGTGGAAGATCCTTCAGATGATTGGAAGGTTGGGAGATGTCGGCCTGGTGGCAAAAGAGATGGATCGCCATCCGAGAACCATTCGGGACCAGATTGAAAAGATCGGGAAAAAAATGGAGCCCCTCGATGTGGAAAGCTTTTTCCGGAAGCCGGTGGCGGCCATGATCGATCAGGTTCCCGGGTGGTCGGTCAAATTTTCCGAACGAAGAGATCCCCGCCACACCCCCTCCGATCAAACCCCCTGATCCTATGTTTCTTCGAATCACTTGTCCCCCGTCAGGTCAGGACCTGGCGGGGGATGTTCTTTTTTTGGGCTGGCAACGCAGGCAAAAATAACTGGATCGGCCTCCCTCCTCTTTTTTGAGAATCGGACTCTTGCAGAGTGGACAAGGTGATCCATCGAGTCCATACACCTGCAGCTGGCTCTGGTTCCCCCCTTCTTCTCCGAAGGCGTCCTTAAAGCTGTGGATAGAGCTTCCTCCACGATCGATGGCTTTCTGGAGGACAACTGCGGAAGATTCGAGGATGCGGCGCGCCTCGGCCCCTGTTATCCGGAAGCCTTTCCGGTCCGGGTGGATCCCGGATTCAAAAAGAATTTCCGAGACATAGATATTCCCGATCCCACTCGCGATCTTCTGGTCGAGGAGAATCGTCCGGATCGAACGCCGGGAAGCCCGGATACTGTGTTCAAACTGTTCGGCCCGGATTTTGAGAATATCGGGGCCGGTCGTTTGAAGGATCCCGGAAAGAGCTATGTCGGTTTGCCACTCGACTCGTCCGAAACGTCGGGGATCCCGGTAAGACAGGAGCCTCTCGCCTTCGGGGGTCTCAAGAGTGATGGCCAGATGGGTATGAATGGTTGTTTGGGAGGGTTGGAGGGGGAGTTGGGAATCCTGCCTGTTACCGGATATGTTCCATTGCCCCGACATGCCGAGTCTGGTCAGGAGCGTCCCGGACTCACCGGCAGGAGATTTCATGGAGAAAAGAAGAACTTTCCCGATGCGGCCCAAGTCGGAAAATTGCCATCCCGAAAGATCCGGTATGTCGGACAGGAAGATTTTTGGATAAGGGCCGCTCCGGAGAGAGCGCACACGGGATCCCAAAAGAACGGGAAGAAGTTGTTTGCGGATTGTTTCGGCTTCTGGAAGTTCTGGCATGAGGATATTCTAGCATGGTCACTTGCCGATAAATCTTCCCCTGTTTATTTTAAGAGGCGTGCTTCGCAGATGGAATTCGCGAGGTCAATGATGTCTGCGCATTATGATGAAAAATCTTTTCCTGATTGTATTTTTGTCGGGGACCGGGTCAAGATGATGTCGGAGTGCCCATCCTTGATATCCATTTGAGAATGGATTCTTCGTTTGCCGCAGCTGGTTTCTGTCGTCAGAACCGAAAACCGGGAAATCAGAGAATACATTTTCTCCCTGGGGGGATCGGTTTTTTTCGATCGTGTATTAGACTGTAGGCTCTTTTATTTTTTGAAACTGATGAGATGATGGTATATTTTCTATACCATGTTCAACATCGCCCAAGTCTATTGGAACTACCGGTAAAAACAGAAGATGGGTCCAGATATTTGGAGATAGGGCTGACCAATCGGGAACACTGGTCGGCCATCATTACCTGCAGAGATAGAGTGATTCGCCTGATTTCCGTCCGTAGTTCGATGAGGGTGATGGTATGACTGTTGTTCTGGAGTTACTCAAATCGAAGCGAAGATTGCGAGCCAAAAAGCGCGTTTGGATCGGGAAGCAGGGAAGACTGTATGACCCGGCAATCCATTATCAAGGTATGGTTTGCCGAACGACTTGAACAGTTGCCCGTGCATTCCCATTCTTGACTTTTCATCACAAGGCTTAAGCCGCCAACTTTAGTTGGTCAGCTCTAGAGCCAATTCTATAGAGCTGACCATGATGACTATGGCAGGGAATCACGGACCCGCCCCCAAGCGGACGCTGTCGTGGACGTTTCCGGTCTTTCAAGCGGATATTTCTCTCTCTTCTGGATGTCATTTCCAGAAGCCGACGGATCCCCCGTTGGGCAATGACCCGGCTGGCGTTTTGAGCGGCGTTCTTTTTGAGTCCACAGCGCTGTCAGACGAACCGGCCTGGAAAGGCCGGTTGTTTGGATGAATGGAGAAGGATTCCTGATGATAACAATGCAGTCACCACTTTCCAATGATGTGAACGATTGGCTCCATTTCCGAATGAAAAAGGTTTTCCCTGTTCTTTCCGGCGATGGGCCAGACAGTCTTGAGGTCATCCCGCTGACAGGAGACGCCTCCAACAGACGATATTACAGGGTGGTTTCAAAGACTGCTCCCCTGTCGGCGATCCTGATGGTCAAGGGAAAGCCGGAGGGTTTCAAGGCATCGGAGGAAAAAACAGGCCGGGGAGAAAATTCGCCCCCGGGCGATCCTTTTCTCCTGATCGGAAAATTGCTTTCCGCATCATCACTTCCGGTGCCAGAAATTCTGGGAGAAAACGACGACGGTTCCCTTCTGTTGCAAGAAGATCTGGGGGATTGGAGCCTGTACTCTTATCTTCAGGAGCATCCGGAGGAAGAGAGTCTTCTGTCCTGGCGGATTCTGGATCTTTTGCTCTCCTTCGGAAGACAAACCATTCCGGGGGAGTTCTCGTGGCTTAAATCACGGGTCTATTCTGAGGAGCTCCTTTTCTGGGAGTTCGAGCATTTTCTCGAATATGGAGTCTCCCTTTCCGACAAGAGCGCGCTTTCAACAATACGCTCCCTCTTTCAGGAAGAGGCATCGGTCCTTTCCGGACGATTGCCACTCGTTCCGGTCCATCGGGACTTTCATTCCAGAAACATCATGATCGCTGGACGAGGGGCTGTCTTGATTGATTTTCAGGATATGCTGATGGGCTCTCCCCTGTATGATCTGGCCTCCTGGGTGTTTGATGCTTACAGGGTTCTTCCCGACGATTTGCTCAATGAGCTGGTTTCGGGACATTACCATCGCGGGATCAGCCTCGGGATTCTTCCAGGGAGTCTTTCCGAAGGAGAGCACAGAAACCTTCTCGCTAGAATGGCTCTCCAGCGAAATCTGAAGGCTTGTGGCCGGTTTTTCTATATTCGGGATGTCAAGGGTAATCCCGGGTATATGCAAGCGGTCTCCGGAACACATCGGAATATGAAGCGACTGGCTCTCTGGGAGCCATCCGTTGCGCCTCTTGTGCAATCCTTTCTTCCTTTTCTCAGAAACCCGGAAAAGTAAGGGTGGAGAAAGGTTCTGATGTCACAGGATTTGTCCTGATGGCGGGAGCGGGATCCCGTCTCAGGGGGATTTTCCCGAACATCCCGAAGCCTCTTGTTCCAGTCGACGGGGTTCCCATGGGAATCCGGGTCATCCGTCAAATGAGGGATGCCGGAATATCACGGATCATCGTCAACCTTCACCATGATGCCGGGACAATCCGGGAGGGGATCAGCCGGGCTCTTCCATCGGGTATCGAGATTCTCTGGTCTTATGAGGATATTGTCATGGGGACAGGAGGAGGGATTCTTCATGCAAAACCATTTTTTCAGGAATCGGATATCCTTGTGGTTGCCACATGCGATATCCTGACAGGGTACGATCTGGGCAAGGGGATCTTGGCTCACCGGACATCCGGTGAAAGGATTTCTCTGGTTCTGTCTCCATCCGGGCCGGAATCCGAATCCGGAAGGATTGCCACGACTCAAAATGAGGGTGTTGCATTCCCTCCATTCGATTCGGTGGCGGGGGATGTTCCCCATTTTTTTACGGGGATTCATCTGATCAGACCCGGTGTGTTTTCAGGTCTTGGAGAAAATCTCGCTCCACCTTTTTCTATCGTGGAGCTTTATCGGGAATATCTCGGAAAAGGTGGTTTTATCCGGGCCCAGGTAACATCCGAGCCCTGGCTCGATCTGGGAACGGAAGATGGATATCGCCACCGCGAATCATTCCTGGAAGAATTGAGGCAAGGGAGCGGGAGGAGGGAAAGGTAACGGTTCCCAAAACCCTGCCGGCTTTTCCACCCGTAAGTTCGGGCAATGTTCCGGGTCTTTGTGTCATGCTGAGAAGGGCCAGATAAGCAAAGGCCATCGATTCCACGGCCTGGGCCGGTATGCCAAGGGTCTCGGACGGGGAGACCTCCTTGTTGCATCGGATCCTGAGCCGGTTCATGAGCGTCAGGTTCCTTGCTCCGCCCCCGCCCACGATAATCTCTTCGGGACAGGGCGTTATCCAGTCCAGGGACTTCGCGACAGACAACGCGGTGATTTCGGTCAGTGTCGCCATCAGGTCCTCCGGAGAGAATCGGAGGGGCATTTGTCCGAGAATTTCCCGGAAACGATCTTCTCCCCAGGATTCTCGCCCGGTGGACTTTGGTGGCGCCCGGTGGAGCCATGGGTCCTGGCAGACTTTTTCGACAAGAGATTCCACTGCTTGCCCATTGCCTGCCATTTCGCCGTTTGGATCGAATCCTCTTTTTCCTTTGGAGATCCATCGGGCTCCCGCGTCGATCAACATGTTCCCGGGACCGGTGTCAAAGGCGACAATGGGATTTCCGGAGCCGCGCCGGGAAGGCAGGCTGGTGATATTGGCGATTCCCCCGAGGTTCAGAAAGGCCCTGTTGATCGTTTTATGGGTCAACACCGCTCTGTGAAAGATTGGTGCGAGGGGGGCGCCTTCCCCTCCAGAGGCGACATCGGTACGGCGAAAGTCCGAGACTACGGGAATGCCGAAAGCCTCCGTCAGCAAATGGGGATTGGTCAGTTGTACCGTGTGACCCGGGATGGGGATGCCCGAAAGGGATAGTCCGGCCGAAGGATGATGGGAGGAAGTGATTCCGTGGCTTCCGATCAGGTCGACCTCTTTTTCCGAGATCGAGGCCGATGCCAGCAGTTTTTTGAAAAGATCCAATTCCACAAGGGAAACGAGATTTTCCGTCATGCCCCAAAATCCGGAAATCGTTTTCCCGGGAGCATTTCCCGCCAGACCATTCCGGATCGTATCAGAAAAACTATTGTCAAAAGGGTGATGGGCAAAAGCCAGAAGCGAGACAGATCTTTTCCGGACCCGGATCAGCGCTCCATCCAAACCATCGAGAGAGGATCCGCACATGAATCCAGCACAAACAAAGCCATCAGTGAAATATCGGGATTTTCCAGCCATTTTTCTCCTGTCGGTGGGGCCATCCATGGAGATTCCTCCCCTTGAAGGGGGAATCATAGCCATGGCAGGTCGGTCGAATGTGGGAAAATCATCCCTTTTGAACCGTCTTGCAAGGAGCCACCATCTGGCCCGGACAGGTCGCATGCCGGGAAAGACGACTCTGGCGAACCTTTATGAAATTGGAACGGGGGGGTATTTTCTTGACCTTCCCGGATATGGATACATGCAACGGGGCCGGGATGAGGCAACCGACTCCCGGGCTATTGCCGGAAGGCTATTGAGGCGCCTCGGCAATATCAGCCGTATGCTTCTTCTGGTCGACTCCAGAAGGGATATCCTGGAGTCCGATCTCCAGGCCCTTTCATGGTTTTTGTCCATGGGGCTTCCGGTATCGGTTGTCATTACAAAATCGGACAAGCTGAACCGTCAGGAGCAGTCCAGGATCAAGATGGACTGGATGGCGGTTCTTTCCAGAAATCCCGGTGTCGATCTGACCCCCATTCTGGTCTCTTCCAAGAATGGAGACGGGATGGATCTTCTTTCCGCCAAGGTTTCAGAGTCGCTCTACGGAAGCCCTTCCTAGGTTTTTTCGTCCGGAGGAGGAGTCATGTAGATGACGACATAGGATTTTCCCCTCAGCTGTTCAAGCCATGTCAGAAGTCTCTTTCGGGTTGTTTTCTTCGAAAGGTCATCCTGGATGCGGGCTTTCAGGTCACGGAACCTCTTGTAAGGGTGGCTTTCCCGCTTGAGGACCTTGATGATGTAAAAACCCCTGTCCGTCTGGATCAGGCCGCTTGTTCCACCAACCGGAACTGAGAATGCCGGTCCAATGAGCTCCGGAAGGAGCTGATCTTTGGTCAGGTCTCCGAGATTTCCCCCGTTGTCAGAATTTGGTCCTTCCGATTCCGAGCCCGCGAGAATGGCAAAATCATCTTTCCTTGAGATTTGCCGGAGAATATGGTTTCCCTTTTCCCGGACCGCAGCGATCTGGGCAGGTGTCGCATCGGGGGGAAGCTTGAGAAAAATGTCGGCAAGGGTGACATGGGGGGGAAGGCGAAATTGTTCCCGATGGTCGAGGTAGTATTGGCGGACCTCATCCTGGCTGATCACCACCGTTGAGCGAACTTCCGTATTGATGAGTTTCAGGATGGTCATCTGTTTCCTGAGCTGTTCCCGGTATTGATGATAGTTCATTCCCTGCTCGGAAAGCGCCTGTTTCAGCTGCCATCGGGCGGTGAAGTTGTTTTTTTGCATGATCGAATCGATGGTCCGGTCGAGCTCTTCGTCGCTTAATGTCAGCCCGGTCCTGTCAGCCTCTTCCATTTCAAGCTGCTCATTGATTTTTTTCATCATGAGCTTGTACTCAAGGGATGTCACTAGTTCCCTGTAGGCCGAGCCCCGGTATTGTGCATGAAGCTTTTTGAATGTCGGGGCAAGAGAGCGGTCGATCTGGCTTTTTGTGATGACGTGATGGTTGACCACGGCAAGAACCGAATCGAGAAGAATCGGCTTTTCGTCGGCCTGGGCGGGTGTCTGGCAGAAAATGAAGAGAGCTGATGCCAGTATTCCGGAAAGAAAGTATGTCTTGCCAAAAAGGACTTTTGTTGTCCTGGAGAGGTGGAGAGTCATGAAAAGTGGCCTTTATGCTGTTAAGGGTCGTTTAAAAGATGACCCGTCTGTGGAATGGGGGTCTCTTGTCATTCTATTCCAGATCGACTGGAAAAATCTTCCTGTAGTGACGTGTGGGTTTCCAGGGTTTCTGGAGCTCCTGCTCGGAGAGCCAGAATTGAAGGAGCCGGCGGCGATTCTTGGCGATAAGGATGGCCCGGATCTTTTCCCTGACTTGGGACAGGGGCTTGACGTTTTCGGGAATCAGTCTGACCAGTTTGAAAAGATGGTACCCATAGGTGGATGGAAGGAGATCCGTCACTTCTCCCGGTGAGAGATCAAAGACCTTGTCAAAAGGCTGAGGCATCTCTCCCTTGCCATAAGGGGCCATCAGGCCACCGGCCGATGCCTCCATTCCCAGGGATTTTGCCTTGGCGAGAGCGGAGAAGGATGCTCCAGCGTCGAGTGCCTTTTGAATTGCGATCCCCTCATTGCGGTCGGATGTGACGATATGACGGACAAGAGCTTGCTCAGGGAAAGAGAAGCTATTGATATGATTGTGATAATAAAGCCTGATTTCCTGATCGGAGATGATCTGTCGGGGAGCGATGCGCTTTATGGCCTCCCGGATCAGGAGCCTTTTTTTTTCGAGTTCACGCATGGTCTTGTCTTCGGGGAGCTGTTCAAGATCGTCGGGAGGCAAGGAAATACGCCGGTCCCGGATGAAATCGAGAAAGAGCTGGTCCCGGATGGTTTCCCCGAGAACCGTTTTACGAACAGATTCTGACCATAGGGCAGGATCCCCTTTGGTCAGGTCTGAAATGCCGATAAATGCAGCCTCATGCTGAAGATCTGAAACAGTGACAATTTCTTTTCCGATGGAGCCCACGATTTCGTCCGTGGGCCCCTTGAAATGGCAGGAGGTCAGGATCAGAAATCCTGCCAGAATCCCGGATAGCCGTATTCGGGTGATCAATGGCCCTTTGGTGCTTGTCCGGGAGTCGCCGTGTTACCCGGAAGGTTCTGGCTCTGGGCGACAAGCGCGGCAAGTTCCGGCTGGTTGATATTGATCTTCGTCTTGGCCCTGAGCTTGTTTGTCAACGCCTGGGTCAGATCGGTGCGCTTTTCACGTTTGAGAAGTCTTCTGATCCCTTCCTTGGATTCGGCCAGAGACAATTGGTGTCCGGCGACAAAGTGGTCGATCCGGAAATAGTGGACGCCATCTTTAAGAACAATCGGCCCGGTAACGGCTCCCTCCTTCACGCCAAAGAAGAAAGGCATGAACTTGGGGGGAAGGGTGCCTTCGAAAATTCGGCCAAGAGGACCGCCCTTGAAGGTTTTGATGGCTTTTTTAAAGCCTCCTTTTCGGTCGAGGCTGTTCTTGAAGTGATCGGCATCTTTTTGAGTCGGAAAGACGACCTGTCTGGCTTCAACATAGCCTGGCTGGCGAATTTCCTTTTCATGTTTCTGATAGTAGTCTGAAATGTCGGCATCTGTGACGGTGAGCTTGTCTTCGACTTCCTTTTTCAGAAGGGCTTTTTTCAGGATCCGGTCTTCAGCTCTGGCGATCTCGGACTTGATCGTGGGGTCAGATGCAAGACCTTCATCCTTGGCTTCCTGCGTCAAGAGCTTTTGGTCGACCATATGGTTCAGGACATCGGAGACCGTATTCGGGTTGACGGGAGGCTGAACGCCCAGTGAAAAAAGCTTTGCGGAAAGCTGGGCCGATGTAATCGATTCATTTCCCACGGTTGCGACGACACCCTTTTGAGGAGCCCTGTTGCATCCGGCGCTGATGGCGATTCCCGCGACAAGAGTGGCAACGAGAACGTTTTTCAGGGTGATCCCTGTCAAAGATGGGCGTTTTTTATGAAGAAAGGTCAATGGATCATCTCCTTTGGTATTTTGAATTGAGCGTGGGGGTCCGGATCTGTCTGGAGAGAACCCGTTGTTACGAAAGAAGTTCTTCAAGTCTGGCCAGATCATCCGGAAATCCGGAAGCCGGTCCCGAAAGTGTAAAGGATCCGTCCCGGTGAAAGGTGATCCGGTCGGGGAACGCCTGGGCGATCTTTCCCGCATTACGGGGGGAGAGAGCTTTTTCTGCTGAAGGCTTGAGAAAGATTTCCCTGTCTTTGAGACGAACTTCCGAGATTCCCATTCGGGTGGTCATGACCCGGATTTTTGCCCCAAGGATCAATGCCCTGGCCGATCTTGGCAAGGGCCCAAAGCGGTCCCTGAGCTCCGATTCGATCTGATCGATCTCCAAATCCTTGAAAGAATGTGCCAGACGCCTGTAAAAGTCAATTCGCAATCCGGGGTGAACGACATAATCTTCCGGGAGACGGGCTTCTCTTCCAAGATCGATTCTGGGTGTTTCCCGGACAACGGGAATCGCGACAGGCTCAACCCGGGTTTGAATGGCTTCCTCGACCATCTCCATGTAGAGGTCAAGTCCCACCATGGAGATATGTCCGGTTTGCTGATGGCCGAGAAGGCTTCCTGCTCCGCGAATTTCCAGATCTCTCATGGCGATCTGGTAACCGGATCCCAGCTCTGTGTTGTCCTGAAGCGTTTTCAGCCGTTTTTTTGCAAGCTCGGTCAGACCGCCTTCTCCGGCGACAAGGAAGTAACAATAGGCCTGCGTTCCGGATCGTCCGACCCTTCCCCGGAGCTGATAGAGTTCCGCGATTCCAAAAAGGTCCGAGCGGTTGATGATGATGGTGTTGGCCTGGGGAATGTCGAGACCGGACTCCACGATCGCCGTTGAGACGAGGATACGATAATGACCCGAGATAAATCGGTCCATGATGGTCTCCATGAGCTGGCTATCCATCTGCCCATGGGCGACTCCGACCGGAACCCCCGGAAAGAGGCTTGAAATATAGTGAGCCATGCGGGAGATCGAGCTGACGCGGTTGTGGATAAAAAAGACTTGACCATCCCGGGCAAGTTCCCGGTCGATGGCTTCCCTGATACGATGGCGGTCGAATGGCAGAATGGCGGTCTTGATCGGCTTTCGACCGGGAGGAGGGGTCATGATGAAGCTGATTCCTCGAAGACCCGAAAGGGACATCTGCAGTGTTCGGGGAATCGGTGTCGCTGACAGAGTCAGGACATCGACAGTCGGGTATTTGTTTTTGAGTTTTTCCTTGTGTCCGACACCGAATCTTTGCTCTTCGTCAATGATCAGGAGTCCCAGGTCCCGGAAGATGTTCTGGGCGCCCAGGAGGGCGGATGTTCCGATCATAATGTCGATCTTCCCCTCCGAAAGATCCTGCCGGAGGAGTCTTTGTTCCTTGGCAGTCAGGATCCTGGAAATCTGTTCGACCCTCACTGGAAATCCGGAAAAGCGTTCCTTGAATGTTTCAAAATGCTGAAGGCAAAGAAGGGTCGTCGGAACCAGCACCGCAACCTGTTTCCCATCGGCGACGGCCTTGAAGGCCGCTCTCATGGCGACTTCGGTTTTTCCAAACCCCACCTCTCCAAGAACCAGCCGGTCCATAGGAGTGGGGGATTCCATGTCTTCGCGGATATCCCGGGTGGCTTCTTCCTGGTCTGGGGTCAGGTCATGGGGAAAAGCATTTTCAAATTCTGAGATCATGACCGAATCCTGGGAGAAGGGAAATCCCGGAAGTGCTTTCCTTTTGGCATAGAGATCGACCAGTTCCTGGGAGATTTTCTCGATTTCCTTCCGTACCCTCGATCGGGTTTTTTGCCAGGAATGGCCACCAAGACGGTCGAGTTTGGGGGGAGATCCTTCTGGTCCCCTCCAGGGTTTCAGAAGATCGACCTGGTCGACCGGAACATAGAGCTTGTCTCCGTCACGGTATTCGACAATCAGGAATTCGCCGGGAATGTTCCCCACTTCGATTTCTCTAAGCCCACGATAGATACCAATCCCCTGCTGTAGATGGACAACCGGTTCCCCTTCGGCAAGTCTGATCTGGTCCCTCCGGAAGGCCGCCGCAGCTGTCCGGAAGCGAGTTTCTCTGGTGCGGTCATATTTTTTTCGGAACAGGAAGGTGTCGGAAACCAGAAGAGTGTTATCTGGCGCGATGTAGATTCCTTCTCCGATATCTCCGAGGATCGTTTGGATCGATCCTTCCGGAGGAGGATTCTCTTCCTGGAGCTCTGAAAGGGGCGTAAAAGGAATGGCCTGGTTTTCAAGGATTTCCTGGAAGCGATCCCGTTGCCCACGGCTGCCAAAAAAGGTGATGACCCTCATCCGGGAGGAGAGTTCCCGGAGCCTCAAGATCCATGATTCATTCCTGTCGATCAGTTTTTCCGGAGGAGAAAAGAGATCGGGCGCATCGGGGTCATCGCGGAAGACAGACAAGAGGATCCTTGGATGGTCGGAGCCAAAGGAAAAAGGGGTTTTTTCTCTGGCTCCGAATGGAATGAAGGCCTTTTCAGGCGGAGGGAGCAATGCCCGCTCTTCCGCCGGAATGGATTCGTATGCATCGCGAATCCTCTCCTGCCAGTCATTGATCCGGATTTCGAGGGCATGGGGATCTTCGATGAAGAGTACAGGATCGGGGGTGTAGTCCAGCGGGCTGGTGATATCGTCGTAGAACTGTCCGATGTACCGCTCGATTCCGGGGGCCAGCGGGGTGGCCTGGTGGACTGAAAGGAAGTCCTTCAGTTCTTCAGAAAAATGGCTTCGGTCTATGGGCGGCAGCCATTCATGGCTAGGAGCAAGATCCAGTTTTTCGATGGACCCCATGGATCGTTGGGTATTGGGATCAAATCCTCTCATGGAGGTCAGCTCATCGTCCGTAAATTCGAGTCTGACCGGTTCAGGCCTTGAAGGTGTATAAAGATCAAGGATGGCACCTCTCACCGAAAACTCTCCCGGGGCAGTGACCTGTGGAACCCTGAAAAATCCGAGGGCGACCAGGGATTGGATGAGTTCCTGCCGGTCAACAAGTGTTCCCAGGGTGATTTCGGAAAGTCCCCCTGACAGAAGTCTTTTGGGTAACGTTTTTCTGGCGATGGCAGGAAAGGTTGAAACGACGAAGGAGACCGGTCGTCTTGAGAGCTCGGATAATACCGAGATTCTTTCGGCTCTCAGAAGGTCGGGAGGGCTCTCTTCCTCATAAGGAAGAATCTCTTCTTCGGGGAGAAGAAGCCCATCCGGGGCTTCCGGAAAAAGGGCATTGAAGCTGTTGATGTCATTGTAGAGGGATCGCGCCCGTTCCATGTTGGCCGTCAGAATCCAGAGCGTTCTGTCGGGGATCTGATCGAGAATAAGACCCGGGAGCAGAAAGGAGGCCTCGGGGGGAATTCCGGCAAGGGAGATTTCATCTCCCCGGGTCAAAGCGGGAGGAAGAAGCTGTTTGATGCGGTGACTCAGGCTTGGAAAAAATCTTTTCAAGGAAAGGCCATTTCTATGGGCATTGTCCATATTTTTTGATGATCATCTCCACAAGACCTGTGGTTGAGGAGTCCGGAACGAGTGGAATGGAGAGAACCTCTCCTCCGCGCTCCAGCACAAAAGGGGCTCCGACAATGCTTGAGATCTCCCAGTCTCCTCCTTTGACAAGAACATCAGGTTTTATTGCCATGATGAGCTCCAATGGTGTTGGCTCATCGAAGAGGATAACGGCATCAACGGCTCCAATGGCCGCCATGACGCGAGTTCTCCTGTTTTCCGGGACAATGGGGCGAAGGGGTCCCTTGATACGGGAAACAGAAGCGTCGGTGTTCATTGCAACAACAAGGAAATCCCCAAGGCTTCTGGCTTCTTCAAGAACCTCTACATGTCCGGCATGAAGAAGGTCGAAGCATCCGTTGGTAAAGACGATGTCATGTCCGGCCTGGCGCTGTTTTTCAAGCGCCGGAAGGAGTGTCTGGAGAGTGTGGATCTTCCCTGCTGAAGAATATGAAGAAGGGATGGTCCTGTTGGGATCAGGCAAAGAGCTCTTCCTCCACCAGTTCGCAGACGGCATGTCCGAGTGTAATGTGAGTTTCCTGAATGCGCGGCGTCATTTTTGAAGGGACGACGATGGAAAGGTCGGCATTGTCTTTAAGCTTTCCTCCGGTGCCACCGGTGAGTGCGATGGTCTTCAAGCCCATTTGGCGCGCTTTTTCCATGGCTTTCAGGACATTTTTCGAATTTCCGCTTGTACTGATACCGATGGCGATATCCCCTTTTTGACCATGGGCTTCGACCTCTCTGGAAAAGATGTCTTCATACGAGTAGTCATTGGAGATGCTGGTGAGTGTGGCCATGTTTGTTCCGAGGGCAATGGCAGGTAGACCTTTCCTGTCCTTGTAGAAGCGGCTGACAAGCTCTCCTGCGATATGGCAGGCATCCGATGAGCTCCCACCGTTTCCGAAAAGGAGTACCTTTCCTCCCTGACGATAGCAGGAAACGATCATGTCAACGACCTTAGCAAGCTGTGGAAGGGAATCCTTCATGAATGCCTCCTTGACGGAAAGACTTTCCTGAAAGATGAGTCTCATTTTGGAGATGCGGGTTTCGTCGAGTGGCTGGCTCAAGAGTGTTTCTCCTATGGGTTGTATTCGGGCCGTCCCTGATCGATCCAGTTGCGGCAGGCGATGAGGGCTCTGGACATTTTTTCGATCGAGATCCGGATGACTTCATCGTCATGTCGGGTGGACAGGAAAAACGCTTCAAACTGTGAAGGGGGAAGATAAACTCCCTGCTTCAGGGATTCATGAAAAAAGACCCGGAACAGGGCTGTATCCGAACGTGCAGCGGATGTCCAGTCGGTAACGGGGTCCGGAGTGAAAAAAACGGTCATCATTGATCCCATGCGATTGACCGTTGCGGGGAGGGAGAGGCGAGAGATGATTTCCTTCAGCCCCTGGGAGAGTTTCCTTCCCTGTTCTTCAAGTTGGGAATAAAGGGCCGGTGTCTTGAGTTTCTGGATGGTTGCGAGACCGGCGGCCATCGATGCCGAGTTTCCAGAGAGGGTGCCGGCCTGATAGACAGGGCCTTCAGGGGAAATCTGGGACATGATTTTGGCAGAGGCGCCGTATGCGCCTACGGGAAGTCCGCCTCCGATGATTTTTCCAAGAGTTGTGATATCGGGCTCCATGGAAAAAAGAATTTGCGCGCCCCCATAGGTCTGACGAAAACCGGTCATGATTTCATCGGCGATCAGAAGTGCCCCGTATTTTTCGGTCAGACGCCGGAGTTCCCTGAGGAATTCATCGTCGGGAAGGACAACGCCCATATTGCCGCTGACGGGCTCAATAATGGCGCAGGCGATCTTGTCCCCTTCGGAGGAGAAAAGGGTTTTGAGGGCTTCGGTATCGTTATAGGGAAGTGTCAGTGTTTCTCGGGCAATTTCAGGAGGAACTCCGGCAGATGAGGGAACCCCGAATGTGGCGCCTCCCGATCCGGCCTTGACCAGGAGGGAGTCGGCATGGCCATGATAGGCTCCTTCGAATTTGAGGATCTTCGATCTTCCTGTCACACCCCTGGCCAACCGGATTGCACTCATTGTGGCTTCCGTTCCGGAATTGACAAATCTCAATCGATCCACCGATGGAAGGGCCGAAACGATGATTTCTCCGAGTTGGAGTTCCTCTTCGGATGGTGCTCCAAAACTGATCCCCCGGTCGATGGCCGCATGCAATCGGTCCAGAACGTCCGGATCGCCGTGTCCCAAAATATGTGGACCATAAGAAAGGACGTAATCTATATATTCATTTCCGTCAACATCTGTCAGAAGACATCCTTTTGCACTCCTGATAAAGGGAGGTACCCCCCCGACCGCTCCAAAAGCCCGGACAGGGCTGCTGACCCCTCCGGGAAAAATCGTTTTTGCCCGGTTGTAAAACTCCTCTGAATGCGTCAATGAACCTCCTGATAATCAATGTTTTTCGGAGTGATCCGATGAGATTGTCCGCCATTATAGTCGAACCCCGGAAGATTGGAAAGAATTTGTGGTGATTTTGTGACGTCGAAGCCGATCCCATTTTTTCCGGATTGTGCGTTATAATGGGAAGACAGATGTTCGGTTTTAAGTTCCAGATCCTATTTACTACGGTCGCTGCGGAGGATATATTGCAATGACTTCTTTGTGATCAACCCGGGGCTCCCGGGGAATTGGACAATCAGATGGAGGTAAGGAATGAAAAGTCATCAGGCGATCAGCGAAACCATTAATCAGCTAAGAACTGCATTTGAAAACGGAACCAGCGTGGACAGCGGGTTGTGGGAAAAGGTGGTCGAGGCTCTTGATGAGGGTGTGAATGTCGGATGGCTTTCGCAGGCTCAGGGTGACGATTTGCGAGAGAGGTTGTCCGAACTTGAAGACGAGATGAAGTCTCTGGAAAACTTCTAGATTAACCGGAGAGACGGGTGAAGGATTATTACCGGGAACGTGCCGCTCTCAGGCGGCGGCTTGAAGAAATGGTATCGGAAAGCCGGAAGGGGATGGAGTTCGCCCTTGAGCGCATGTTTCTGATCCAGCCCGAGTCATACATATTGTTCGATGAGCGCTATTCTGAACTCCTGCGTCTTTTTGGTTGTCTTTTAAGAGAGCTTGATGAGGTGAACTCATGGGGGGCTCTTCTTCAGATTCAAAGGAGAGCGGGATTTCTGGAAGAGCGTTTTGAAGATGTGGACTGTGTCTTGTGGAACCGGCCCAGAAAATCCAGATCAAGGATTTCCTGGAGCCGGTTCTTTGGGCATGCGACTGGGTCCGGAGGGGGAGATTCGGGAAATTCCTCCGGCTCTGATCCGGGGCTCAGCCACTCTGAGGCATGCATGGTGCTTGGCGTTGAAGTCACGGCGACATTGACTGAGGTGAGAAATCGTTTCCGAAATCTGGTGAAGAGGCTTCATCCGGATGTGAGACAAGGAGACAGAAGTTCTGAGGCCGAGATGAGAAAAGTCATTGAAGCTTATAATGTTTTGAAAAGCATTCTTGGAGAAGAATCGCGTGGTGGCGCCTGAGGATCGAATTGACTTGGAATCCCGGACCATGATAGGGTCAAACTCCATATGATTCGCTGGTGATTAAAGGAATGCTTCTTTTCGCCCTGAAATAAGGGTTGATGCGTTATCGGTCCCTTTTTGATGGGCTGGACGCTAATTTTGTCTCTTGGATCTTTATTTGATCAGGATCTCAGCTCCGGATCGTCTGTAGGCCTTTCCATGGGAACGTGGTTGGTTTATTTTTCGCCCGGGTTTTTGGGGTGTTCTCTGGTTGTCCATCGGGCATTTCTAGCGTTTTCCGTGATCCGGTAGGACCTGGTCAAGTCGACCAGGTTAAAAAAGTCGTGTCGCATTGACCGGCTCAATTTATTATTGATCTCGTCCGGATCTGAAGATCCAGGCGTTGATGAAGGAGATGTCTCATGTCAGAAGGTGCTGGGGTAGAGGTTAAACCGACGTCTGCCGGTGCTGGGGTAGTCAAGGAATCTGAAACATCCGAGGCTGCCAAGCAAAAAGTCGTTACCCCCGAATATATGTTTTTTGAAGCTCCCCGGGAACGTGCTTTTATCACCGGTTCCGAAGCTGCCAAGGAAGCAATCCGTCGTGCAAATGTGGATGTGGCCATTTCTTATCCGATCACTCCCCAGAGCGAGACCATGCAGCAGGTCGGTGCTCTTTGGGCAGAAGGCTATGTGAAGGAATACTACCGTGGAGAAGAGGAAATCGGCGTTATGTCAGCGATTGCCGGTTCTTCCCGGGCGGGTGCGAGATCTTTGACGGCAACGGCAGGACCTGGTCTCATGCGTGGCATGGAAGTTGTTGCTTCCTGGCCCGGAGGCAGGATGCCCATTGTCCTCCTGATCATGTGCAGGGTTATCAATGCTCCCCTTTCCATCCAGCCGGACAATGCTGAATTGGCCTATCTCATCAATACCGGAAATATCGTTTTTCATGCAGAAAATCAGCAAGATTTCTTTGATTATACGTTGAAGGCCTTTATCATATCCGAACGGCCTGAAGTTACACTCCCTGTAGCAGTGGCGGTTGATGGTTTTTTTGTGACCCATGCCCGCGGATATGTAATGATGCCATCAAAGGATATCAAACTTCCCCCAAGGGATCCCTACCATGAAGCCGTTCCGGTGATGGACAATGAGAATCCCCCTGCCCGTCTTTCCAGGGATGCGCCGATCCAGAAATCCAACTTCATCAGCTATCATGTGCATGCCTCCTGGCAACAGGAAGTCTGGGCAGCTGTTGAGCGATCAAGAAAGTACATCGACATGTACATGGGTGGTCTGGTCGAGATCGTCAATCCTGATGCGGACACGATCGTCATTGCATCGGGGAGCGCTGTTTCCCAGTCGAGGGAAGCGGTCCGTCAGGCGGAGGAAGACTTGGGAGAACGTATCGGCTTGATCAAGATCCGTTCCTTGAGGCCATTTCCGACAAAAGAGCTCAGGGATGCCTGCAAGAACGCAAAAAGAATTATTGTTCCGGAATTCAATTGTGTCGGTTGGCTTTACCGGGATGTTGCCGCAGCCCTTTACGGATATTCAAAGGCAGAGATCATTCCTGGTCCCCGGGTTTTCGGAGGAATCTCCCTTCCGACAGAGATGATTCTCCAGTACATCTTCCCGGACAAGAAGTTCGTGTTTTAATGATGTCCTCCGGGTGATTGGCCCGGAACAGTCTCCTTGCCGGTGTTTGCCCATTTTTGGAAAGACTGGCAAGGAGTGTATCAAGATGGATTGAACGATTGAATTTTCTTTTATGATATGGATCAATTTTATAACAGGTCACTCTGGAGGAACACCTAATGAGCATGGATAATCTGAAAATCTCGCCAGCCCTCGAAAAATATATGACAAAGGAATATCGGGATCTGGTTGAGCGCGGACCCTACGGAAAACAGAAAAAAGTATCCGAGATGGGGACATTCAAGGAAATCATCGAAGAGCACCCGATGTGTGCAGGATGTGCAATGACCCTTTTCATCCGTTTGACGATGATTGGTCTTCCAAACCCGGAACATACCATCCTTGTTGGAACAGCCGGATGCGGACGTCTTGCCCTTTCCCAAACCTCTATTCCCTTTATCTATGGTAACTATGGAGATACAAACGCAGTGGCTTCCGGTCTGAAGCGCGGTTTGGAAATGAGATTCCCAGACCAGTCCAAGGATGTGGTTGTCATGGCAGGTGACGGTGGATTGGCCGATATCGGTTTTTCGACTGTATTGCATTCCTGGTTCCGTAAGGAAAAATTCACCACGATCATGCTGGACAATGAGGTATACGGAAACACGGGTGGTCAGGAGTCTGGTATGACCGAGCGTGGCGCAATCCTCAAAATGGCCCCAAAGGGTAAAAAGTATGAAAAAATGGACATGCTCGGACTGGCAAAGACTGCCAATGTTCCTTACATTGTCAGAATGACCGTCACCAATCCGACAAGAGTTGCGTCTGTTGTCAGAAAAGCTGTTCTCATTGCCAGGGAAATCGGTCCGACCTTCATCCAGGCCTACACTTCCTGCAATATTGAATACGCGATTCCGACACCCAAAGTGATTGATGATGCCAAGTCCCTTGAAGCCGAGCGTTATGGGTTCCAGGAATTCATTTCCGATGAAGCCAAGGCGTTTCTTGAATCCATCGAGCCAAAGAAAACCAAGGCAACCAAATCAGCTGAATAATCATTGGTCTTTTTAGTCAGGTAAAGGAGATTACATGAACAAGGAACGCTATAACATCAGAATGGCCGGTATCGGTGGTCAGGGAGTTGTTACCGCATCCCACATTCTCAGTAATGGAATGGTGATCATGGGCGGAGAAAGCACGCTCGTCCCATTTTTCGGTTCGGAAAAGAGACTTGCGCCGGTTGAGAGCTATGTCAGAATCGCCAATGGAAAAATCTATGAAATCGGAGAGATCATCTACCCGAATTTGATCATGATCTTCCATCCTCAGGTAATCACCCATGGTAAATCCTATACCATGCCGTTCTATTCCGGCTTGAAGCCCAATGGTGTGGTTTTGATCAACTCGGAGACTCCGATCAATCTCGTTGCCGATGAGGAAAGAGAATTGATGGAGAGAAATGCCAGAGTCTATTACTTACCTGCAACACAGCTCTCAAGAGAAATTGCCGATACGGACCTTGCCACCAATATGGCCATGGTTGGTGCTGTCAGCGCTATTATGGGCATCCCTGATCTTCCATCCCTTGAACAATCGGTCAAGGAGAGATTCCTTGGCAAGGGATTTGTTGTGTCAGGAGGAACTGCAGCCCTGGACAACGTCATTGAGCGCAAGTTCGCGAAAAAAGAGCAGTTGTTGAAGAAGAACATGGAAGTCATTGTTGCCGCATATAATTTTGCAGTCGAACGTGGCTGGGCAAAGGTGAAAGAGAAAGTTCAGGTTTAATCAAATTCTAGCGGGAGAGGTGACTCAAGATGTATCTTGTTGCCCATGTTGATACTGCAATCTGTTCGGAGACAGCCTGTAAGCTTTGTACGCAGTTCTGCCCGGAAACCAACACAATTCTCTATGACAACGACAAGAAGACAGCGTTTGTCGCTGTTGATCGTTGCAAGGCTTGCGAAATTTGCGTGAGCATCTGTGACACGATGGCAAAGCACCATGCTATCAAGATGATCATGATCAGCGATCTTGAAAATCCGTTCGAGATGAACAAGGCAGGATTCAATCCGGCAAAGTGGAAAGAGCTCCCGGAAACGGTTGTTCTGGAAAAGGTCGCAAAGTAATCAGTTGCCCAAATCTGGGGGAAGTCTGTTTCCTGTCATTTGAGGAACCAGGCTTCCTGCCTGTGTTTTGATATTGGAGTTCTTGAGTGGAAGCAGTTGAAATCAGTGATCCGGACAAAATCAGGGAGATCCTCAAGGGAATTGTTCTCGAAGGGGATGGCTTTACAACTGATTGTCTATTGGTCGATGTTTATGATGCAGGATTGACTTATCCTGACTACTTCAAAGCAACAGGGGAAGACTCAAAAGCCTTTTTGAACGGGGTGAGTCCAGCTTGGGAATCCTACCATTTGCGTCAAGGGAAAAAAGTCTTCATGGTTTATGGATCAGGTGCCAGGGGTCGAAGATTGCATACAACGGAGACACCTTAAATGAATCTTTTTGATCGAGAAAACCAATGGCGATTTTCCTCTATTGCGCAAAGAAAAAAAGTCGGCCCCCTTGAAGGAGAGGATCAAAGCATCGCTGAATTGATGGATCTCCATCCTGAACTGGAACCTTTCTGGGCGTTAGGTGAAGGCTCTGCGTCTCCACAGGAAGTGGACGGAGTCATCGTCAATCCCTTTGTTCATTTGATGTTCCACCTTCAAGTCCAGAACCAGATTGAGAAAGAGTATCCCCCAGAGGTCAAAATGGCCTTTCTTCGTCTGGTGGAGCAAGGGCTGAGCGATCACGATGCTCTTCATGCCATCATAGGTGTATTTGCTGATATCGCTTTCAGGGCAACGAGAAGAGCTCAAACTTTTGATGAAACCGAGTATGTGTCAAGTCTTTCAAGGTTAACTGTCGGCTAAATAGAGTTCCAGTTTTCTGGAAGTCCAGGAAATCAGTCGAGAAAAACGGATTGAAAATCATTACATTCCCACAAATGCATTAGAGTGGATATGATTCTTATGTCTTAACCGCTTATGTGCTCATGACTTACGATGAGGTGGGCCGTTTTTTTTGCGAGACTTATTTCCCGGGTTTCTGTCATAAATGAGTTACTGAATAAAAGCGAGCGTAATCCTCATTCTTCTTCGCCCGCAAGGCAATAGGGGTTAGTGAACGATCTGATTTTCTGTTATCGTGTCCCTATTATCACAGAGATCAGACGGTACACTCAGTGGCTCCTGCGAATCCGAAGACTTCACCGGGAGATTGAAGGCCGGAACGGTCCGAGGATAAATGCCTGAGGAGGGACATGTAAGGAGAAAAAGAGAACGTCTTTTTCTCATGTCCCGAAGAAACAGGACCTTCCGCTCGTGAGACCGGAAAAACATTCTCTAGCGAGGATCGCTCAGGGGTGGAAAAGTTCGTAGGAGAGTCATCGGATCGCCCGGAGCGACCCGATGGAAAGCAGGATAGTTGCTACTCCGGAGATTTCAGAATAGAAGTTTTTATTTATTATCAGAAAATGGTTCAAGATATCGCTGGTTGAAATGGAGCCAGCTTAAAAGAAACGAATATAACAACAGCTTTGACCATAAAAAGAACCAATTCGTTTTCCGATTTTTGCAAGATGTGTGTATAGCGCCTGGCGGCATAGAAGATTTTCTTCCTGTCGCAACATTGATGCCCCACTATGCCAAAATGGCGATGGCATTCTGGACCATATGCAATCCAACATATAAGGAGAACACCATGGGAACCCATGAAAACCCCAATGTCCCCCAAATCGGGACACCCAATAAAAAAGGTCAGATCATCACTGCTCCTGAAGAGATTTTTTTCAACTCTCCCCGTACTCAAGCCTTCCTTACAGGATCTGAAGTCATAAAAGAGGCTGTCAAAAGAAGCAGTGTCGATTTCTCGGTTGCCTATCCCATCACCCCACAAAGTGAAGCGTCGTCCCTTGTTGGCGAATTATATGCGGATGGATATGTCGGCGATTACATGAGAGGCGAATCTGAGTTTGCTGTTATGGGACAATGTGCCGGTGCAGCTTTCGGCGGCGCCCGTGTCTTTACCACTACAGCCGGACCAGGAACCCTTCGTGCATTCGAAAACTTCCCGATGTGGGCCGGAGCAAGGCTTCCCATTCAGGTTGTCTTTACCGTCCGGGGCGTAAACTCTCCGCTGACAATTCAGCCGGATACCCTGGAAATTGCATTTATGCTCGAGACCGGGATGCTCTTGTGGCACGCAGAAGACGCACAGGATCTTTTCGACTTCATGATGAAAGGGTACATCGTTGCCGAGCTTCCCGAGGTCCATCTTCCGATCGGTGTCATTTGTGACGGATTCTTTGTGACTCATACAAAAGATGTCGTGAGCATGACGCCCGAAAATGTGGCTCTTCCCCATTACAATCCCTATGCGAACCCCACCCCTGTAATGGATATGGAAACGGCTCCGATCCGACACATGAGGGATCCATTCATCATGAAATCAAACTATATTTCCTACATGACCCATGCCAGCTGGCAGCTTGAAGTCAAAGCGGCAATGGAACGCTCACGGAAGATGACCAGAAAACTTCTGAATGGACTGATTGAAGTAGAAAACCCCGATGCTGAAATTCTCCTGGTGTCTTCCGGAACGGCCGTTTCCCAGTCAAGGGAAGCCATCCGCCTGTTCCGTGACAAGGGCGTGAAAGTGGGATTGGTCAAGATCAAGACGATCAGGCCCTTTCCAAAAGAAGAAATTCGGGAAGCGACAAAAAACGCCAAATACATTTTTGTCCCCGAATTCAATGTCGCCGGCTGGATGGCAAGAGAAATCGCCTCAGTTGTCGAAAGAAATGAGAGAGTTATTGCGGGACCTCATGTCGCTGGCGGTATGACCATGCCTCCAGAGGTCATTGTCGAAGAAGTAGAGAGAACGATTGCCAGGATGAACAAAAAATAAGATATCACGGGATTCAACACTTAAAATATAGTCACCTAGGAGGTTTTCAATGAGCAAAGAAAAAATTGTCATCAATCCTGAGTTCTGGGACATTATCCCTCAGGATTACCGGGATCTCGTTGACCATGCCACATATGGAAAAAATGATCGTGGCTGGAAAGATGTCGGTTCTTCCACCGAGCTGATTGCCGAGCATTCCCTTTGCGCAGGGTGTCCCGAGTCAATCGCCTTCAGGCATATCATGGCCTCGATTCCCGCTCCGGAAGATACGGTCATGGTTGGATCGACCGGTTGTACCAGTCTTGTTTTCCCGATGGTTGCGGTCCAGAACATTCATTCCCTGTTCGGAAACCAGAACGCAATCGCCACAGGGCTTAAAAGGGCATTGGCTTACCGTTTTCCAAATCAGGTGAAGGACGTCATCGTTCTTGCCGGTGATGGAGCGACTGTAGACATCGGACTGGATATGACACTCCAATCCTGGTTTCGTCAGGAGAAATTCACCACCATCTGTTTTGACAACGAGCTTTATGCCAATACCGGAGGTCAAGAGTCCGGCCTTATGCAGAAAGGTTTTGTTGCAAAGATGGCCCCCCAGGGGAAAAAGTTTGAAAAAGTCAGACTTCCGGAAATTGCGAGAGAGTCTGGTTGCGCATATGTTGCCGTTTTGACGACCAGCAAGCCCAGCCTTGTCGAAAGGGTTGTAAAGCAGGCTGTGTTGATTGCCCGCGAGATTGGCCCCACATATCTTCAGATCTATACCCCCTGTATTCTGGAAATCGGAAAACAGAGCATGGAAGGTCTGCAGGAAATGAGGGATTCTGAATCGGCTGGTGAGCGTTTCAAGTTCCGCGAATTTATCACCCCGGAAGCACAGGCGTTTATCGATGATATGAATGCAAAGAAAAAAGCGGACAAGTTGGCAGCTTCTGCTAACAACTGATCAAATCCGTTTTCTGAAGGAGAGAACATGAAAACCAGAATCAATGTTCGTATGTCTGGATTGGGTGGGCAGGGTGTTGTGACCTCAGCCCATATCTTGGCAATGGCAGCATCCAAAGAAAATTTGTTTGCCATCAGTAACCCATTTTTTGGAGCTGAAAAAAGAATGGCTCCGGCGGAAGCTTATGCCCGGATCGGTCCCGAAAAAATCTTTGATCGCGGGGAATTAGTCTTTCCGGATGTGGTCATGGTTTTTCATCCCCAGGTGATCACTATGGGCAAGTCCTATACGATGCCCTTTTTCTCTGGATTGAAAAAGAACGGGATCGTCATCATCAATGATGATATCGACCTTCTGAGTGACGCTGAAAAAGAGGGTCTTGAAAAACTCAATGCTCTTGTTTTTTATGTTCCAGCTACCAAGATTGCCCATGAAGTCGCGGGAACAGAGCTGGCAACCAACATGGCAATGATTGGCAGTCTTGTGGGATTGACCAATGTTGTGTCGATGAATGCCCTTGATCTCGCTCTTCAGGATCGTTTTGGTAAAAAGTATGTCGCATCCGGCGGTACGGCTACTCTTGATGAAGCCATCAAGAAGAAATTTGCCAAGAAAGAAATGCTTCTTCAGAAAAATCTTGAAACAATCCGACAGGGATTCGATCGAGCGGTAGAGTTTGCTAAAAATGCTCACTATACGCCCCAGATGATGGCTTAACCAAAGGCGGGAAAAATCAATGTATTACGTTGCAGAAATCAATGAAGAAGCATGTGTGGCCAACAAAGGATGCAGACTATGCATCATGTATTGTCCTGAAGCAAACTGCATCATGATGAATGATGAAAAAAAGGTTGCATTTGTTGTCGAATCCCGATGTAAGGGATGCGAGCTCTGCGTCGTTGTTTGTGACGCAGCAAAGCATAAAGCCATTACGATGCAGGATCGTTAGGCTCCCCGTCGGATTAAGTTACAGCAAAGGGGAAATGTTCCATGAGCGAGATGAAGAATGCACTGGACGAAGTGAGCGATGCAATGGACCGCTTCCTGTTCTTGCTCGATGCCCAGATTCGAAATCTTGAGCAATCCGGAGTATCTCCCGATGATTTAAGGGCTAAAATGGTCTCTTTTGTGGCCATAAGAGATAGCGGGAAAATGTATCTGGATTGGGCAGACTATTACTCGAAGAAAATATTTGGAGATTCGGAAGGAACTGAAAATGAAGCGGATTTGTTACAGGAAGAAGATCTTGCCTGATTCGCTTTAGATTCTCAGTGAAATGGATTTCCGCAAGAGATAGGGCAATGGCTTCGGTCATTGCCCTTTTTTTATTGTGATTGTGAGAGTTATCAGATAAATTGAATTGATCATTTTGGGTGGTCTCGCTTAGGTCTGTGATGAAAAAATCATAAAAAAAGGGATTCTGACAAAGTCAGAATCCCCCCTGCCATATCACCAAGACGTATTATTTACAGATGGCTGAGGCTTCCATTTTATAAACCTGTACGAGAAGAAAGAAATCTCTCACGTTCAACTGCGTCTGAACGTCGGTCATGGTACCGCTCTGGCATTGGGACATAAGGGCTTCATTGGTCTTTTGTGTCAGATCCTTGGGAGAAGTGATATGAAATAATCCATAATCACTGGTTACAGTCGCGTGAATGGGGGTACCAGCTGTAGCTTTATTGCTTTCAGAGATACTTCCGGAATTGATCCAGGTGCAACCGCCAAATACGGAAAGAGAGATAGCTGCTGTTAATGCGAGAAATGTATTTTTTTTCATTCAAGCCTCCACAAATGTTTAATGTTATCGGTTCTTGAGAAAGTGACCGTGTTTGTCAGAAATAACAACTTCCACCCGGCGGTTAAGCTGACGTCCATCAGCGGTTTTGTTGGTTGCGACTGGAAAGAGGGGGCCGTACCCTTTGGCCTGCATCCTGTTTTTGTCGATACCGGCTTTTAGGAGAGATTCTTCAACCGATTTCGCTCTGCGAATAGAAAGAACCTGATTGTACTTTTTGGATCCAGTACTGTCGGTGTAGCCCTCTATCCGGATGTTTCTGTTGGGATGATCCTTAAGATACGCCGTTAATTCGTTGACACTATTTCTGGCATTCTCGTTCAAATTGGATTTGTTTGTTGCAAAAAGAACGGAGCCGAGGGTGAACACAAGCCCTCTTTTGGTTTTTTTTGCATGGACAAGCTGGTGGACAACCGGAGCCGGTGCTGGGGCAACGACTGGGGTAGGAGCAGGAGCCGGAGCAGCGACAGGAAGACAGACTCCCTGGGCTCTGACCGTGTAGATCTGGACCAATAACAAAACATCCCTTTTGGAGACCTGGTCGACCACATCCGTCAGTCGACTGTTCGTGCACTGTGAAGCAAGCGCCTTGTTTGCTTTTGAAGTGTCCTTGCGGGTTCCGAAAATCTCGAGAAAACCATCCTGACTGGTTGTAGAGTGAACAACGGTTCCAGTGGATCCGTTGTGACTTTCCGAGATGGTTCCCGATTCAATGGAAACACACCCGCCAAACAATGCCAATGTCACCAAAGATAACCCGGTGATAGCTTGTTTTTTGAATTGGTTCATCATGCCTCCTTGCATTTTGAAGAGCCTTTACCGGTGCGAAAGAATAAAAGTGACTGCATAGAATGGCATTTGTTTCTACCCGTTTAAAAGTGATGTGCAGTTTGGGCATTTTGTGGCCTTGATGGAAATGGTCGAAAAACAATACGGGCATTCCTTGGTGGTCACTTCAACCGAAACGGGAGCTGGTTTGAGAGCGACCGTCTTTAAACGGTTGACGGCCCGGACCATGAAAAATACGACCGTGGAGATGATCAGGAAACTGATGATGGAGTTGATGAAGACTCCATAATTGATGGTGACGGCTCCGGCCTTTTTGGCAAGCATTAAAGAACCGTAAGGA
>JAKBPM010000053.1 GCA_021829515.1 Nitrospirota bacterium
AAACTCTTTCTATTTGAACTTCTTGTCCCCGCATTCCCCCTCTTGGCCTATACGGCCCAAGAAGGGGAATGCGGGGACAGGAGGGGAAGAGGATAAGTGAAAAACAGGATCTGGCAAGATGTGCGTGAGTTTTTTCTGAATTTCGTACTCATCGACGGATGATTGCAACCAAAGCCAGCCATCCCCGATAAAGGATTTTTGGGCTGGACTGTGGTTTATTTTTCTTAAGATCCCCTAACAAACATGAATTTATGGAGCAAAGGCGTTCAATCTTTTCATTTTTCAGAAAAACGACACAACGGTTCTGATAGATCCTCTTCATAGCCGGCCTCCCCCTCTTTATCAATCGAGAACGTTTCCATTTTCATCAAGAGACATCCAGAATTGCGACACAATCCTTGCAGGCCATGGGAAACAATCCCGATCTACCTGAATCTGCCTGGATTTTCCTTGAGGGTCGATGAGATATGACCTCCATTATTGGGGGTTATCCATCATGGAAATACGGGAAGTATCCGATATTTTTAATGCTGTTGGTTTGTGGATGGGGATGATGATGACTTCATATTGGCATGGGGAATGATGATTGTTTTGATCGGGGAGGTTTGCTGTAAAGGTCTTCCCGCCAAGGACTGTCTTCCATATGATTTGGGTGATGTCATTGTCATGCTGAGAGGTCTTCGAGCTTTTGGGAGAATTTTTCCTGAGTGTTTCTCTTTCTTTCCGGGTCATGATGAGAAAGTCTTCATTAATCCAGAGGATTAACTCATATTGATCCGAGAGGATGACGCAGTTTTCGAAAGTTGCGAGTTGATCCGGCAACGAGTTCCATGGTGAGTCTTTTTCTCTCAATGGAGCTTTTTTGGGATTCCCGTCAAAAACCCTTATGTCGGCCATGAGTGCCTTGATTTCCTCTGAAGTGATGATAGGTTCCATGATGGCTCCTTGTTAAGAAATGATAAAATTCTGTTAAGTGAAAACAGTGTTTTTTGAGAGATCGTTATTTCAGCGAAAAAAAACCGATCGAGGAGATTCTGTTATTGGTGGTCATAAAATTGATATTGTTCGAAGAATGAGTGATCGCCAGATTCAGACCGGTATAATGCTGAATGAGAGCATTGTTCATTGTGTTCTGTATTTCAGTCAGTAGGGCATGGGGCGGATTGCTCAAATTAAGACTGGAAGAGTTTCCAGGGCCGACTTGGATCAGGGAAACGGTCCCGCTCTTTGTCGACTGGACCGTTGCATTGCCGGAATTTATTTTGACGATCTGGGACTGTAATGATGAGTAGAACGCCTGTGTGCCGACGAGATTTCCATTGATGTAGGTAGCACTGGTAATTCCGATTGAATAATTCATGCCCTGTAGAAAAAATCCTCCCCTCATCCTCTCGAGGGTCTGGTTATTCACTGGCAGGATTTGCTGGAAAACAGGAGCGATTGGGTTTGCGTAAACCACTTCGCCAGAAAAAAAAGAAGAGAAGATCACGGCTACAAAAAGGACTGAACGAGACAGAAATCCCTTTTTCATTTTTTTATTCCAATCCTGGCGTCTGTCTCTATTCACGTTGACCTTCCTCCAATGACACCCTATGTCTAGAATTTGTTGCCGGACCGATGAACGCTTATGGAATTCCAATCTTTGCAAATCCTCCCAACTCGAACTGATTGGGCCCCCCTTCGGTCAAAATCATGGTCCAGACATCCGGGACAATCCTGGCAAGATGGGTCGGACCCTTGACCCCCGCTGCAGTCCATTCGGATGGGCTATTAAAGGTTTTTCGCCCAAACATAAGGTTTTTTCCGGAGTGGACCATAAAGAAAAGATCACCCTGCCACTGCCGGACAAATCGCTTGCGCGATTCGATCCGGAGACCGAAAGCCGAGTCCCCTATCAATACCTGGCGGTTCGTGACCCCTTTGATGACGACAAAGTGTTTGTACCCATGGACCTGAATCAGGGCGATTGCCGGAAGGTGAACCTGCTGGAGTCGATCCAGCGAGATCCGGTATCCGTCGGCCAGGTATCCGATCGATCCCAGGAATGACTTGATATCAAGAAGAGAGAAGCCTTCCTTCCGGATCTTATTTTTATCTCCATGAAGGTACATATACTTGAAGGCTTCCTGCTCAGTTGTCGGCCGATCAAAACTATAGGTCATCAATGTTGCAACGGCGGCTGATCCACAGCTGAAATCAAATTGCTGGGGTTGTACATTTGCAAAACGGAGTTCCCGGACGCTTTTGTTATGTACCGTGATGAATCCCGGTGGCCCAAAGGGAAGGATAACCCCTGCCTCTGCTGGAGGAATGCCGAAAAGCATCCAGAAACTGTAAATGACAGGGATGAAAAAGAGGATCCTGTTCAGGTGATTCCCTTTCTCGTGATTCTCTGCCGTCAGCTTCCGTTTTTCTTTCCGAATAAATGGCTCCACCAATCATTTCCTAATGCATGGAAACATTTAATTGCACCAGATTCTGGATAACGACGTTGCTCCCCGTATTTTGAATCACATTGACGACGCCCGAGGCAGAGCCCAACGCATGTCCGGAAATATTGTTATTCATCTGGCTTGACGTTACCGTGGAGGATAATGTTCCGTTTAACGTTGCCGAAATCTGACCATCATTGGTAAATGAAAATCCCCCCATTCCCCTGGTGTTGGAAAGGACTTGATGCGATACGGGATATTCCAGAAAATCGGAGTTTCCCCGATAGGGAGAGGAAGGAGCGTCCTCGAACAGATCGCCGGCCCATGCAGTATCGGAAAAAACAACGAGAGCTGTCAGGGTGATCAAAAAAGTGGCTTTTCCCTTCAGGCTTTCAGACCATTTTTTCGTGTTCATTCTTGTTTCCCTCTGTTTTCAGCCATCATCCATCAATAGACAAAAGGAGGGCCGGGATCCATTGTCTCCCGGCCTTTCTCCCAGAGCTTGTTCTTAGTGGACAGCGACCGAAATGGACTGCTGAATGGAGCCGTTGCTGCCGTTGTTCTGAGAAATATTCATGTTTCCTGTTGCTTTCTGAAATGCGTTGCCAGAAAGCGTGTTTGTCAGAGCAACGTTGGTGAGGGTTGCCGAATTGCCGGAAACCGTCCCGCTCAAGGTGCTGGAGGATGTGGCAGCGATAAGAGAAGAAACTGCGCTGTTGACCCCGACCTCGATTCCTTGCTGATCGACATTGTTCGAGCCATTATCCTGCTGAACATTGATATTGCCCTTGGCACCATCGAATGAACTATTCTGAATCGAGTTCGAAAGTGGCGAAGAACTCACAGAGTTTGTATCGGAGGTGACGGTAGCCGTTTGTGCCATACTCATGGGTGCGAATACCCCACTATAGCTGCCACCGACTACATCGACTGCAGTTGCCTGTTGCAGGACATTGTTTGCACCGTTGTTCTGCTGGACATTGATTTGGCCTGTGGCACCCGCAAAAGAGCTGTTCTGGAGTGTGTTGGTCATCATGCTGGGGATGACAATACTAGTGCTTTTTGTCGTGCTCCCGATGTTTGAGACATTCGGATCAACAATCGGGGGGGCTGTCGTTGCTGGAGTTCCGGGAGGAGACGTTGAAATCCCCACTGCCGTGCTCTGTTGCAGGGCATTGTTTGCGCCGTTGTTTTGCTGGACATTGACATCGCCTGCGACACCCTGGAATGAAAAGCCCTTGATCATGTTTGATGGGTCATCCAGTTTTCCGTCAATAGTCGAGGTGTTGTTCGTCAGGGTTGCACTGTTGGAGCTTGCGCCAATGGAAGAGAAGCCGCTCACCGGACCGCCAACATATCCCACGGCAGTTGCCTGCTGGATGGCATTGTTCGCGCCGTTATTCTGCTGGGCATTGATATTCCCGGCGGCTTTCTGAAACGAATTGTCCTGCATCATGTTGCTCAATGGGGAATCCGTAACAGTGTTTGTGTTGCTTGAGCCAGTCATCGTGTTGGATGCGGATGCAGAGGCGTTTAAGGAACTGGCAGAGGCCGACGAAAGTGAAACTCCCACTGACGTGTTTTGTCCCATGGCGTTGTTGGAGCCGTTGTTTTGGACATCGTTGACATTCCCGGATGCACCAGAAAAGCTTGAATTCATGATGGTGTTTGTAAGTGTTTGTCCGGAATCGGTTTTCATTGTGCCACCACTGTCATAGCCACCCAGGGTGTTTTTGTTGGTATTGACTGTTGCACCATTGGAACTTGATGCATCGACAGTTCCGATCGCCGAAGAACCGGGACCCTGATCAACCCCAACGGAAATGGACTGCTGGATCTGGTTGTTTGATCCGTTGTTCTGTCCCGCATTCACATTGCCAATAGCTCCCTGAGCGGTCTTTCCGGACTGGGTGTTTTTGAGAGTGCTCCGGGAAAAGGAGTCTCCATTGTCCGCATTGTTCGTATTCCCTGTCACTGTTGCCGTGTCACTTCCTGTTCCGGTTCCGGATTGTGCCCATGCCGGGCTGGCAACCATAAGAACGGCTGCTGCGCTCATTGCGGTCAATCCCGCCATCAACTTTCTTTTTTTGCTTCTTGTCATTTTAAATCCTCCAGATAGAGAATGATTAAGTTTGAATCCGCCAGATTATCTTCATTGCCGTTCTCGATCATGGCATACGAGACAACGTTGACATTTGAGCAATACCTGTGCCATCCCTAAAAATCCCAAAGGAATCAGGTCTTGTTTAAAATATTTATTATTTTTTATGTGGTTATTGTTAGAAATGTTTCCGATGATAGATAGGGTAAGGAATTTTAAAACTTCTGCATGATTAAAATTGTTCTCTCTCTTTACATTTTCCCCGGTCTTTTTGTGTGATCTTCGTCACAACTATTTATAAGTTAAGTTAAAAGATTAATAGTTAGCAGTGTATATAAAGTGAACATTCAAAAGGTCTTTTTTAGGGAAATACTCATTTTCTGTCATGGGATCCTTAGGGTCAGATGCCAAAATAAAAACAGGTTCCTTCTGTAAAGCTTTTATGCGTTCCAGAAAAGGTGTTTTCAGGAACATATCGAGGAGGAAGGAGTGTTGTGATCGGAATTTTGAACGAATAGATCCTGGCCGGGTACCAGGATCCTTCCTTGCGAGCCATCCGCAATCCGACTCATTGGAGCCCGCGTGTCGGAGTTTCATGAGCAATGGAGAACCAAGAAGTATCTGGATATGATCGAGTTCCACGAGTGGAAGAAACGGCAACCCTCATCGAGAGACCTTCTGGGGGTTGCCGTTGTGGATTAAGAAATATATGAAATTCCGTTTCAGGAAGAAGAGTTTAAAGCACGTTCAGGACTTGATCCCGTTGTGTAGTAAACGATTCGAAGAAGTTTTAATGGACCAATCGGGGCTCGTTCAGGAAAGAGTCTTTCTTTTTTGGGTTTACTTCGATCTCATATTTTTTGATC